>CASEWH010000117.1 GCA_949291575.1 uncultured bacterium | reverse complement strand
CCTGTATTTGAAATCCAATTGAAGCCTAATGGGATCCTGAGTACGGCGAGACACGAGGAATCTTGTCGGAAGCAGGCGGGACCATCCGCCAAGGCTAAATATAAACGAGTGAGCGATAGTGAACCAGTACCGTGAGGGAAAGGTGAAAAGAACCCCGGGAGGGGAGTGAAATAGAATACTGAAACCATGTGCTTACAAAAAGTCAGAGCCCGTTAATGGGTGATGGCGTGCCTTTTGCAGAATGAACCGGCGAGTTAATGTTGCATGCGAGGTTAAGTAGAAGATACGGAGCCGAAGCGAAAGCGAGTCTTAATAGGGCGATTTAGTATGCAGTATTAGACCCGAAACCGAGTGATCTAGCCATGAGCAGGTTGAAGTTCAGGTAAAACTGAATGGAGGACCGAACCGACGTACCCGGAAACGTGCGCGGATGACTTGTGGCTAGCGGTGAAATTCCAATCGAACTCGGATATAGCTGGTTCTCCCCGAAATAGGTTTAGGCCTAGCCTTGAGATTTAGCACTATGGAGGTAGAGCACTGAATATACGATGGCCCCACCTAGGGGTACTGAGTGTAATCAAACTCCGAATGCCATAGTTGTATACTCAGGAGTCAGCGTATGGGTGATAACGTCCGTACGCAAAAGGAAAAGAATCCAGACCGCCAATTAAGGTCCCAAAATATATGCTAAGTGGGAAAGGATGTGGAGTTGTCAAAACAGCTAGGAGGTTGGCTTAGAAGCAGCCATCCTTTAAAGAGTGCGTAATAGCTCACTAGTCGAGTGACACTGCGCCGAAGATGTACCGGGGCTAAGTACAGTACCGAAATTGCGGATTTACATTTTATGTAAGTGGTAGGGGAGCGTTCCAAGGGCACTGAAGGTTGACCGTAAGGACAGCTGGAGCGCTTGGAAGTGAGAATGCCGGTGTGAGTAGCGCAAGATGGGTGAGAATCCCATCCACCGTTTGCCTAAGGTTTCCTGGGCCAGGTTCGTCCTCCCAGGGTTAGTCGGGACCTAAGACGAGGCCGAGAGGCGTAGCCGATGGACAACAGGTTTATATTCCTGTACTACCTATATGACTGATGGAGTGACGGAGAAGGATAGGAAGAGCCAGTTATTGGATTCTGGTCTAAGCACAAAGGCTGATAAGTAGGGAAATCCGTTTATCGAATAAAGCTGAAGTGTGATGGTGAAGCTACTTGTAGCGAAATCTTCTGACTCCATGCTTCCAAGAAAAGCTTCTAGGGTTAATCATATAGGTACCCGTACCGAGAACCGACACAGGTGGGCAAGGAGAGTATCCTAAGGTGAGCGAGAGAACTATGGTTAAGGAACTCGGCAAAATAACCCCGTAACTTCGGGATAAGGGGTGGTCATTAACGTGACCGGCACTAAAGACGCCCAGGCAACTGTTTACCAAAAACACAGGTCTCTGCTAAGTCGTAAGACGATGTATAGGGGCTGACACCTGCCCAGTGCTGGAAGGTTAAGAGGAGTGCTTAGATAGACTTTTAGTCGATGATTCGAAGGTACGAATTGAAGCCCCAGTGAACGGCGGCCGTAACTATAACGGTCCTAAGGTAGCGAAATTCCTTGTCAGGTAAGTTCTGACCCGCACGAAAGGCGTAATGATCTGGATACTGTCTCAACCATAGACTCGGTGAAATCTTAATACCTGTGAAAATGCAGGTTACCCGCGACAGGACGGAGAGACCCCATGGAGCTTTACTGTAGCTTGATATTGGAGTTCGGTGTATTTTGTAGAGGATAGGTGGGAGACGTTGAGACTAGGACGCCAGTTCTAGTGGAGTCAACCTTGGAATACCACCCTTAATACGCTGGATTTCTAACCTAGGACCGTGATCCGGTTCAGGGACAGTGTCTGGTGGGCAGTTTGACTGGGGCGGTCGCCTCCTAAAGAGTAACGGAGGCGCTCAAAGGTTCCCTCAGAATGTTTGGAAATCATTCTAAGAGCGTAAAGGTATAAGGGAGCTTGACTGCGAGACCTACAAGTCAAGCAGATACGAAAGTAGGACTTAGTGATCAGACGATGCAGTATGGAATGGTCGTCGCTTAACGGATAAAAGTTACCCTGGGGATAACAGGCTGATAGCGCCCAATAGTTCACATAGACGGCGCTGATTGGCACCTCGATGTCGGCTCGTCACATCCTGGAGGTGTAGTCGCTTCCAAGGGTTGGGCTGTTCGCCCATTAAAGTGGCACGCGAGCTGGGTTCAGAACGTCGTGAGACAGTTCGGTCCCTATCCGTTGTGGGCGTAGGAAAATTGAAGAGAGCTATCCTTAGTACGAGAGGACCGGGATGGACCAACCTCTGGTGTATTTGTTGTAACGCCAGTTGCAGTGCAGAGTAGCTATGTTGGGAATGGATAACCGCTGAAAGCATCTAAGCGGGAAGCCAACTTTAAGATGAGTTTTCCCATATTTTATATAGTAAGATCCCAGAAAGACTATCTGGTTGATAGGCTGGAGGTGGAAGCATGGCGACATGTTGAGCTGACCAGTACTAATAGATCGAGGATTTAACCCTATTTAATAAATTTGATGAACACAATATCTATGTTTTCAGAGAATTATTTCTCTATATTTTAGTAAGTAACGATAGCAGAGTGGGTACACCTGTTCCCATCCCGAACACAGAAGTTAAGCACTCTAACGCCGACGATAGTGTATGCGAAAATAGGAAGTTGCTTACTATTTTTTTGTTTATAAAAGACTTTTCTTAAATGATTAGTCTTTTTTTGTTATAATTTATATTGTATAATAACACCATAGGAGGAAATAAAATATGAAAAAGAAAAGAAAAATAGCTTTAATATTTATAATATTAATTGTAACTATCTGTTTATTAATCGTAGGATATATGTCATTAAATAATAATACAAGCATAGATGCCAATACTGAAGTAAACAATTTAATTAATTCTTCTGAATATCAAGAAATGACTACTAGTGAAAGAAAAGTTGCTTGTGAAGAGTTATTAAATAAACTAAAGAAAGAAGGAGCGATTAAGTATTATTCATATAGTGAATCTGATATGCTATTTTCATATGAAACAAAAGATGGAATCTTAGGTGGTATAAAAATTCAGGACTGGGATCCTATGTTTAACTGATTTTTTTTGATATATAAATGTAAGGATTTAAATATATTAAACCTCTATAATTAATATGGAGGTTTTTATTATGAATAAAGAAATGTTAGAATTTTATTTAAAAACAAGTATGTATACTAATTATGAACCATATAAAGAGTACTATAAAAGTTTACCTAATAATATGGAAGAATTAACAGATTTAGTTCTATCTCAAACAATTCATAGAAAAGAACTACGAAGAAGTAGAAAAGAACAGTTAGATAAGGGGAAAAGCCACGACCATATTTCTGAAGAATATCCTTGGTGGAAATATATTAGTCATGATGATATCTTACTAACTGCACCAGCTATAACAGCAGAACTATTTAGACAAGATGAAAGAGGTTTTACTAAAAATAGAGAAATAAGACATAAAGTAGTTATAACCTGCCGTTATGTTGCGGTACTACTTGCATCTATTCTAAAAGCGAAAGGAATACCATGTAGAGTTCGTAGTGGTTTCGCTTCTTATTTCACAAATGATGGTAAGTATATAGACCACTGGATTATAGAATATTATAATGAAAGTGAGAATAGATGGATAACTTGTGACCCAGATCCTGATAGTGGTAAAGATCACACAGATATGCCTCATAAAAACTTTTCTTGGATCGCTGAAATCTGGCTTAATATTAGAAGTGGTAAGGATGATATAAATAAATATGTCCACGGCTCCTCATTCCAAGGCTTAAATATGCTAGCATACACACTTTTCTTTGACTTTCATGCCCTTATGGGAGATGAAATATCTTATCTATTTATGCCTAGTTATATTGATGATGATAATGAATTTTTTAATCTTACAAAAGAAGATTTAAAAGACTTAGATGACCTTGCAACTCTAATGTTAAATCCTAACAAAAACTTTGATGAATTAAGATATTTATTCTATAATGACAAGAAGTTTAGAGTTTTAAATACTCCACTAATCTCTGATAAAGAACATCTAGAATTAGAAATAAACAACTAATAGAAAAATAATCTCTAAACATCTTGAAAAAGTATTCTCTCCTTTGCTATAATCTATAGATAGAAAAGAGGAGATAATTATGAACAACTATAAAATTACTAGTTACAGTGAAAGTGAAACAGTTGAATTAGCACAAAATATTGAATCAGAGAAATTTCCTAATATGGTTATCTGTCTAATAGGTGATTTAGGAAGTGGTAAAACAATGTTCACTAAAGGTTTTGCATCTTCCCTTGAAGTTAAAGAAGAAATAACATCACCTACTTTTAACATTATTAAAGAATATACAAGTGGAGAATTACCACTATATCATATGGATGTTTATCGCCTAGATGGTAAAGTAGATGATATTGGTCTAGAAGACTATTATACTAAAGGTGGTATCTGTATCATTGAATGGGCTGATATGATAAAAGATTACTTACCAGAAGAAAGACTTGAAATTAAATTTAAATTATCAAGTGAAGATGAAGATACAAGAATAATTACTATTACGCCATATGGTTCTAAATATGAGGAACTATGTGAGGATGTTCTATGAGAGTTTTGTATGTAGATACATCTAGTGATTATTTATATAGTGGTATTGTTGTAGATGATAAGCTAGTTTCTTCTATTAAGAAAAAATATGAAAAAGATTTATCTAAAGAAGCTTTACCTAAAATAATAGAATTATTTGATAAAGCAAGTATTACTCCAAAAGACCTAGATAAAATAATCGTTGTTAATGGTCCAGGTTCTTTTACAGGTATTAGAATAGGTATTACTATTGCTAAGACAATAGCTTGGGCTTTAAACATAAATATAACCCCAATATCAGGCTTAACTGCTATGGCTATATCATGTAATACTAATACTTATAAAATGCCTTTAATTGATGCAAGAAGAGGCTATGTCTATGGAGGAATCTATGATAAAGATAATAATAAAGTTATAGAGGATTCTCATATAGAGTTAAAAGAATTATTAGATAAGAGTAAAGACTTAGGTGAAGTAACAGTTATTACTAATAATGATATTGATATAAACCTAACTAAAGAAAAATATAATCCAGATATTTTAAAAATAGTTAAGCATTACGAAAATAGTGATGGAATTAATCCTCATTTAGTAAATCCTATTTATTTAAAAAAGACAGAAGCTGAGGAAAAAGCCGGATTATGATTAAAGAATATGATAGTTATCCACTGTTTTTTGTGGATAACTTTACTTATAAGTTAACTGAAAAGGAGTTTTCCACAAATCCTTACTTAAAAATAATTACCTATGTGGAAAAAGATAAAATAATAGGCTTTCTTCTTTATAGTCTTATCTATGATAGAATAGAAATAGAACAATTTGAAGTAATTACTAAAGAAAGAAGAAAAGGTATAGGAGATAAATTACTAAAATATCTAATAGAAAAGTATCAAGATACTGATATTAAAAATATAACATTAGAAGTCAAAGAAGATAATATAGTTGCCATTAATCTATATAAAAAATATGGCTTTAAAAAAGTATCTACTAGAGAAAAATACTATGATGGTGTAAATGGTCTATTAATGGAAAGAACTAATTATAAAAAATAGTTCTTTTAATATTAGACAATATGATATAATATAGAAAAGTATGAAAAAGTTATTAGGAGTAAGTGCAATGAAGAAAAAAATAATTTTGGGTGTAATTTTGGGCTTATGTTTATTAATATCAAGCGGTTGTGAAAGTCAAGAAAAAGATACACCAAAGAAAACAAGTGAAAATGTATCTCAAAAAATAGAAGATAGTGATCTAGATGAATTAAAAACCATAGTTGCAGATAATATCAAAAAGACGGAGGAATTAGAAAAAGAGTTAAAAAATAAACAACAAGAAAATGAAGAGCTAAAAAAGGTAATTACTAATCTACAGACGCAATTAGATGAAGTTAATGAGAAAGATACAATTATAAATAACAGTATTGATAGTAAATACAATGAACTAAAAGGCATGATTGAAAATAATACAACAACTGCAGCCACTAGCTCTAATTATATAATAAGCAAAAGTCAGTTGATTGGAACATGGAAAAACATAAATTATGATGAGACCCTAATATTTACAGAAGAGAATAGTCAAGTATTAGGTAATTGGATTATATATTACTATAATAACAGAGAAATGGCATTTTCTTACATTTATAAAGATGGAAAATTATATATTTCAGAAAATGGTGCAACCTTTATAAAACAATAGTAATATCTTTACAATAAAACTAATATATTCTAAAATAATAAGAAACTGGAAGTGATAATGTGAAAGATGTATATATACTTGGAATAGAAAGTAGTTGTGATGAGACTAGTTGTTCAATAGTTAAAAATGGTACTGTTGAACTTGCAACTAGTACCTCTAGTCAAATAGATATACATGAAAATTTTGGTGGCGTAGTACCTGAAATTGCAAGTCGTGAGCATGTTAAAAATATAACTATAGTTATAGAAGACTGCTTAAAAAAAGCGAATATGAAAATAGAGGATGTAACTGCCATTGCTATAACTTATGGACCTGGTCTAATTGGAAGCCTTTTAGTAGGTATGCAAGCTGCTAAAACTCTAAGCTATATTTATAATAAACCTCTAGTACCAGTACATCATATTGCAGGACATATTTATGCTAATAGTCTTGTTGAAGAGTTAAAATTTCCTCTAATCGCTTTAGTTGTAAGTGGAGGACATACAGAACTTATTAAGATGACAGACCACTTTAACTTTGAAAAACTCGGAGGAACACTAGATGATGCGATAGGTGAATGCTATGATAAAGTAGCAAGAGTAATGGGACTACCTTATCCAGGAGGTCCTAAACTAGATAAATTATCAAAAGTTGGTAGCCCTACTTATAAACTACCAATACCATTAAATGATGACTCTTATAACTTCTCATTTAGTGGCTTAAAGAGTGCAGTTATAAATTTAAATCATAACGAAGAACAAAAAGGTAATGAAATAAATAAAGCTGACCTTGCTGCTTCTTTTCAAAAAGCTGCCGTTACAAGTATTGTATCTAAGACTAAGAAAGCTTTAAAAGATTATAATATTAACAATTTAATAGTAGCAGGAGGAGTCGCAGCAAATTCTATTTTAAGAGAAGCTTTAACTGATATGTGTAATGAAAATAATATTCACTTATCTATTCCACCACTTAAATACTGTACTGATAATGCTGCCATGATTGCATCAGCTGGTTACTATGCCTATAAACTAGGAAGAAGAGCTGACTACCACTTAAATAGTCTATCGACAACAGCATTAAACTAATCTAATAATAAGAAATCTAGAAATAGATTTTTTTTTACAAAAACTCTTAAAAATGTCGAAATATATGTTATAATTAATAATAAGGGAGGTAAACAAATTGACAAATAGAATTATTTTAAATGGAACTTCTTACTTCGGATATAATGCAAGAAGAAGTTTACTTGATGAAATTAAAGGAAGAGGATATGAAAAAGCATTAGTTGTAACAGATAAATCATTATTAGATGCAAATGTTACAAGTAAAGTTACAGAACTTTTAGATGAGATATCTTTACCATATGAAGTATATAGTGATATCAAACCTAATCCTAATGTCGCAAATGTTAATGAAGGACTAGAAGTTTTAAGAAATAGTAAAGCTGACTTTCTAATCGCTGTAGGAGGAGGTTCAGTTATTGATACTGCCAAATGTATGAGTATCATTATGACTAATCCTGAATTTAGTGATGTAGTAAGTCTTGATGGTGTTGCTTCTACTAAAAATCCAGGTATGCCATTAATCGCTTTACCTACAACTGCAGGTACTGCCGCTGAAGTAACAATTAACTATGTTATTACAGATGATGAGAGAAAGAAGAAAATGGTATGTGTAGATCCACATGATATTCCAGTGGTTGCAATAATTGACCCAGAGCTTATGGCTACAATGCCAAAGAGTTTAGCCGCTGCAACAGGAATGGATGCCCTAACTCATGCGATGGAAGGATATATCACTAAGAGTGCATGGTTAATGACTGATATGTTCCATAAACAAGCGATGAATTTAATCTTTAATAACTTAGAAAAAGCAGTTAATGAAAAAGATAAAGATGCTATTGAAGCAGTTGGATATGGACAATATATCGCTGGTATGGGCTTTTCTAATGTAGGACTTGGAATCGTTCATTCAATGGCTCATTCATTAGGAGCATATTTTGATACACCACACGGTCTTGCTAATGCTCTACTATTACCACATATCTTAAGATGGAATGGTAAAGTTTGTCCTGACCGTTTTAGAGATATGGGGCGTGAGTTTGGTCTTGATATGGATAACTTAACAGATGAAGAAGCTGTGAACAAAGTTGCTGATGCCGTTGATAGTCTAGCAAGAGCTGTAGGTATTCCTAAAACACTAAAAGAAATAGGAATTCCATATGATGCCCTAGAAACACTTGCTAATCAAGCTATAAATGATGTTTGTACTGGTGGTAATCCAAGAGAAGTAACAAAAGAAGATATCTTAGCTTTATATAAAGAAGCTTATGAATAAAAGAAGTAAATAAAAAGGGAGGAAAATTATGTTAAAAACAAAAGTAGGGTACTCAACCCTAAAGGATTCATATGCAAAAGGAAAAGAAGCTGCTAAGAATGCTAATGTAGGTATGCGTCCAAAACTTGGAATGATGTACTGTTCTTGTAATGATGATGTTGAAGAAGTAGTAAGTGGTGCAATGTCATCAATGAAAGGTGCTCCACTCATTGGTTGTACTAGTAGCGGTATGATAATGACTAATGATGGAATCATCGAAAGTGAAGATGGTTTCGCTGGCCTAATGTCATTTGACGATAAAAATATAAATATTGGTGTTGCAGCTCATAAAGCAGGAAAAAATGCTAGAGAAATAGGTAGAAAAGTTGCTCGTGCTGCCGTTGAAAATGCAGGAGAAAACTATTCACCTAACTATTTCTATATGGTAGCAAGTCCAAAAGAGGAAGAAGATTACCTAATGGGTATCCAAGATGTTATTGGTAGAGTTCCAATGTTTGGAGGAAGTGCTGCTGATGATACAGTAGAAGGAAACTGGAAAATTTTCTGTAATGATCAAGTATTCTCAGATGGTGTTGCCGTTGCTTTCTTCTATACAGATAATGATATCGTAACATCTTATACAGGTGCTTACCGTGATACTGAAAACTATGGTCTAATTACAGAAGTTAAAAATGACCGTACTCTAGTTAAAATCGATGGAGTATCTGCACTTAAGAAATATGCTGATTGGATTGGTAAGAAACCTAGTGAATTAAAAGGACAAAACCTATTAGTAGCATCTATCACTAAACCATTAGGAGTAAAAGATCCACTTGGAAACTTAACAGTAGTTCGTCATCCAATGTTTGGAGATGATATGGGAACAAAAACTACTACAGATGATGTTATTAATTTAGGTAACAAAGTAGTAGAAAAAACTGCTATCGTTCAATTAGAAGCAACTGTAGATGAATTAATAAAATCTACTAAAACTACTCTAAAAGATGTTAAGAGCCAACTATCAACAGAACCAGCAGGTTATTTCCTAGTTCACTGTGGAGGACGTAAACTTGGAATTGGTGACAGAATTGATGAAGTTTATAAAAACTTAGTTGAAGAAGCTCGTGGTGTTCCATTTATTACCGTATTTACTTTTGGTGAATATGGATATGATGAACATTCTGCTAATATCTGTGGTGGTCTAATGTTATCATTTACTGCTTTCGGAGAAGAATAAGGAGGATTAAATGAAGAATCTAATAGGAGGTCGTTTAGTTGATGCTAGCGATGGAAAAGTAATAGAAGTAACTAATCCTGCAACAGGAGAGTTAATAGATACAGTTCCTAATGCTACAGAACAAGATGTTGACATGTGTGTAAAAGAGGCTGTTAAGGCACAAAAGTCCTGGGCAAAAATGCCTATGCACGAACGTGGAGACATACTTTATAAATTTGTTGATTTAGTAGAAGCAAAAGCTGAAGAGTTAGCCCAGCTTCTATCTAAAGAAACAGGTAAGCCAATTAAAGAAGCAAGAGATGAGATAGGAAATACAAGAACTTTTGTTGGTGGTTATGTTGAAAGAGCAAAACACGAATATGGAGATGTTATTCCAGCAGGTATTGAAAAAGGATACGAAAAAACACTTCAATTAACAGTTCAAGAACCACTAGGAGTAGTAGGTTGTATTATTCCGTTCAACTTCCCATGTGACTTATTTGGTCAAAAAGTTCCAAGTGCACTAATCATGGGTAATAGTGTTATTGTTAAACCATCTACATATAATCCATTAACGCTTCATACATACTGTAATTTAATGATGGAAGCAGGAGTTCCTGCTGGAGTAATCAACTGTATATCAGGTGATGGACCTACTACTGGAGAGGCACTTGCTAAACATCCTATGGTAAACTTAATGACTGTTACAGGAAGTACAGCCGTTGGTAGTGAAGTAATGGCAAACTGTGCAAAAAACATTACTCACGTAATGCTAGAATTAGGCGGAAATGATGCTTTCATCGTTATGAATGATGCTGATATGGACTTAGTTATTGATGAGATGGTTTGGGGAAGACTTTATAATACAGGACAAGTATGTTGTGCTAGTAAAAGATTCTTAGTTCAAAAAGACGTTAAAGATGAATTTGTTAGACGTGCTGTTGAAAAGATAAAAACACTAAAAGTTGCTATGCCTCAGCAAGAAGATGCCGATATTGGTTGTCTAATCAATGAGAAAGCTGCCATCAGAGTTCAAGATCAAATTAAAAAGACCCTTGAACAAGGAGCTAAACTTGTTTATGGAGGTAGAAGAAACGGTGCTTTCCTAGAACCAACAGTCCTAGATAATGTTACACGTGATATGGATGTTATGAAAGATATGGAAATCTTTGGACCAGTTATTCCTGTATGTAGTTTTGATACTGTTGAAGAAGCCATTGAAATAGCTAATCAAAGTAGTTATGGACTATGTGGAAACATCATGACACGTGATATGAAAACAGCTTTCAAAGTTGCTAACGCACTTGAAGTAGGAGGAGCAGTTATCAATGGAGCAAGTTTCTTCCGTGCTGCTGAAATGCCATTTGGTGGTTGGAAACATTCAGGAATTGGTAATGAAGGAATATCTACAACTCTAAAAGAAATGAGTAGAACAAAGACAATAGTCTTAAAGAATATATTAGATTAGATTTAAGTATTTTACTTAAGTCTTTTTCTTTTCTTGACTATACAAAATATAAAACAACTTGTCGGTTTAGACGAGTTGTTAATTATTTTTGATTTTCAAATATTAAACCTTTATAGTATTTCCAAGCAAGTACTCTAAAAGCTAATTTATCAATTAATCCTTCATAAATAGTTTTATTATTTACTGCCTCTTTAATATCATTAAAACTTTCTTCATAATCAGTAGTAATAAGTAAATCATTACCAGCAGTTATCGCTTTTACAGCCACATTATCAATAGAAGATACCGCTCCCATCGCCAAATCATCACTAATAACAATACCAGTAAAGCTAAGTTTATTTCTAAGAATATTATGAACATCACTAGATAAAGATGCTGGGTTACTAGAATCAATATTAGTTACAGTATTATGACTCACAAGCACAGCTTCCGCTCCCTCATTAATACCTGCTTCAAAAGGTGGTAAATCATTCTTAACAATATCATCATAAGAACGATTATCAATAGACTGTCCTGTATGGGTATCAGAATTATTTCCATAACCTGGGAAATGTTTTAAAGTGTAAGATACACCTAATCCTTTACTAACACTAATAACTGTTTTAGCATAAGTACTAGTTAACTCTGTATTTTCTCCTAAAGTTCTTTTATACATATAGTCACCTGAATTAGTAGATACATCTACAACAGGTGCTAGATTTAAATTAAGCCCTAGTTCTGATAACAATAAACTTTTATTAATAGTATCTTGTCTTATCTTATCAAAACCACCACTTAAATACAAATCTCTTGGTGATTCAAATTTACTACTAGCAAGGTTTGGATTACTACTTACTCTTACAACAGTTCCCCCTTCTTCATCAACTGCCGTTAATATAGGAACTTTAGATACATTTTGTAAATCATTAATCATTTCCTTTACTTCTGGTTTAGTTTTATCTCTAAAATCTTTTTCAAAAAAGACATAACCTCCAAATTGATATTTATTTAACGTTTCAACAGGATTAGTATCAGGATATCTTACAAGTAGTAACTGAGCTATTTTTTCATCAAGTGACATAGTCTTTAACTTCTTAGCAGCAAAGATATAAAAATCCTTAAAAATACCATTATCCTGCCACTCACTAGGTACACCTTCTTCATCATTACTAACCTTAATAGTCTTATATCCCAAAACTTTACTGTCTTGTAAAGCTTTATTTTTATTTAAAGAGCCATTATATTCAAGTTCAATAACATCACCAACAGATAAATTATTATCAACAATTCCAAATGTATAAATAATATTATTACTATCCTGAATAGTAAAAGTACTATCATCAACACTCATCACAGTAGAGACCATTGTTTTAGTTTTCTCGTCTTTACTTTCTAAATTATGATTTATAAATAGTGTTATCCCTCCTAAAACAATAAGAATACCAGTTATAGCAAGTACCAAAATTCTTTTCTTATCCAAAGTAATCACCTCATTATCAATATTATTATATGGAAATAACAATGTTATTATGTCAAAAATAAATATTGACTTAGACTAGACTCTAAGTGATAATATAACTACGAAGGGAAGTAATAAAATGACTATAAAAGAAGTAGCAGAAAAATTTAATATGACTAATGATACATTAAGGTATTATGAAAAAGTAGGACTAATAGGACCAATTAAGAAAAATAGTAGTGGTATAAGAGATTATAGTGAAGAATATTTAAGAAGAATAGAGTTTATTAAGTGTATGCGTAGTGCTGGTATTTCTATAGAAGTATTAAAGAAATATGTTGATTTATATGATGAAGGAGAAAATACTAAACTAAAACGTCAGCAATTATTAGAAGAAGAACAAAAAAAGCTTGAAGAAAAGATTAAAACTATGACCGATGCTCTAGAAAAGCTTAAATTTAAAATTGAACTATATAAAACAGATAAGTTGGATGAATATTTATAATCAGAGTAATTTAATTATTCTGATTCTTTTAATTTATGCTATACTAGAAAGCAAAAAAAAGCAATATTTAATAACAGTTAATTTAATTAACCTATTTCGTTAATTATTTATTGACACATTTGTTCAAATTATATATAATTAAATTAACCAAATGGGTTAATCTAAATAAAGGGAGGTTCTAGTGCAATTAACATACAAGACAAATAAACTACAAAAATTATGTGAAAATCCTAAATACAATAAAGAATTAGTAAAAAAGTATGGTATAGAAGTTGCCAAGAAATTGCCATTAAGAATAAAAGAACTTAAAGCTTTTGACAATTTAAACGATGTCCCTACTTGCTTACCATATAGAAGGCATAAACTAAAAGGAGATTTAAAAGATAATTTTGCAATTAATATAACAAATCAATACAGACTAATATTTAAAAATAAAGATAATAATATAATAATAGAAGATTTAAGAAATATAAAAGATATAGAGATATTGGAGGTGAATAAGCATTATGAGTAATTTAAAAAAGTTTGAAGAATATGTAATAGCACCAGGAGAAACACTTTTAGAATTATTAGAAACAAATTGTATGACACAATTAGACCTTGCTAATAAAACAGGTATAACAAAAAAAACAATTAATGAAATAATTAAAGGTAAAGCCCCTATAACACCAGCTACAGCATTAAAATTAGAATATGTCTTTAATATAAGAGCAAGTTTCTGGAATAACCTAGAAAGTGACTATAGAGAATCATTAGAAAGAAAAAAAGATATGGACTCTATAATAGAAGATGAAAAATATTTAATTAATATTCCATACTTAGAAATGTCTAAAAGAAATTGGGATTATATAGAAAAAACAAAAGATCCTATCGAAAAAGTAATAAATCTAAGAAAATTCTTTGGGGTAGCATCATTGTCATTTGATACAGAATTAAAAAAGAAATTAGCTTTTAGAAAAAAAGATAATGAAAACTTTTCTTTAGAGTCATTATACTGCTTTTTAAGATATGGAGAAATAGAATCTAATAAAGATAAATATCCTAAATATAATACCGAACTATTAAAAGAAAAAGCAAAAGAAATAAGATTACTAGCTAACGCATCATTTTTAGAAAGCTTACATAATATAAAAGAAATTCTTAAAAGTTGTGGTGTTTCCCTAGTTTATGAGCCACACTTACCTCATACTTATATTAATGGAGTTTCTTATAAAATCAATTGTGATAAAGCCATTATAATGATTAGTGATAGAGGAAAAAGAGATGATATATTATGGTTTACCTTATTTCACGAAATTGCTCACCTTATAAAACACAGTAAAAAAGAAATATTTATAGATGATGATAATATAGATAAAACAGAAATAGAACTAGAAGCTGATAATTATGCAAAGAATATTTTAATAAAAGATACCGAGTATAATAATTTTATAAAAAATAGTAAATATACAGAAAAACAAATAAAAGAATTTGCCAAAGTAAATAACATTAATACTGGTATAGTAATAGGAAGATTACAAAAAGATGGTATAGTTGGCTGGAGTGATTTCAATAATTTAATTACAAGGTTGTAAAGAAGGAGTAGTTATGATTGAAGTAAAAGATATTAAAAGATTAGGAAATTTAAAAGAAGAAGAAAATTTAAGATTTAGACAATTTCTAAAGATGAATGCTGACCCTGATAAATTAGATAGACAGTTTAAAGAATTACATAATAAATATTTTAAAATATATGACTGTTCAAAATGTAGGAATTGTTGTAGAGAATTAGGAACAGTTATTACAGAAGATGAATTAGATGCTATTACTAAGACTTTACATATTGATAAAGAGAAATTTAAAAAGAAATATTTAGAAGAAGATGATGATAGTAGATATAAATTTAAGACTAAATCTTGTCAGTTTTTAAACAATAATAATTGTAAAGTAAAAAAATGTTTACCCAAGTCTTGTAGAGATTATCCCTTTACTGATAAAGAAGATAGATTATATAGTATGTATAGTATTATTGGTAATGCTAGCATCTGTCCTGTTGTCTATGAGATATTAGAAGAGCTAAAGAAAGCTTATAACTTTAAATAAAAATTAATTGGAGGAAGAATATGAATAAAATATATATAGTGCATTGTTGGGATGGAAATAAAGATGATGGTTGGTATCCATGGTTAGATAAGAAAATTAGTAATAAATCTAATAAAGTAATTAGATTTAATATGCCAAATACTGCAAACCCTAAAATAGAAGAATGGGTTAGTGAGTTAGATAGACAAGTAGAAGAGTTAGATGAACATACTTTTTTTGTAGGGCATAGTATAGGATGCCAAACAATAATGAGATATTTAGAAAAGCAAAAGGTCAAAAAAATTGGTGGAATATTGTTTGTAGCTCCTTGGTTAGACTTACTAGAAGAAGCAATTAGTGATGAAGAGTCATATAATACTGCTCAGCCTTGGATTAATACTCCTATTGATTTTGAGAAAATAAAAAAATTTACAAATAATATTACTTGTATATTCTCTGATGATGATTATTTTGTTTCATTAGAGCAAGAAAAAATGTTTAAAGAACTACTTAATGCCAAAACAGTTATTGTAAAAGACAAAGGTCATATAAGTATAGATGATGGTGTAAAAGAATTGAATGAAATTTATAATGAACTAATAGAAATTATTAACTTTAAAGTAAATGATTATGATAAATTCGCAGAAAAAAGACATTATGAAGTGACGAATGGTATGAAAAAGTCATTACGATTTGTAGAAAAACCTATGATGTTATCTATGCTCCCAAATATTGAAGGTAAAAGAATTCTTTTATTAGGTTGTGGAACTGCTGAAGAAAGTGAGATGTTAAGTAAATATAATCCTAAAAAAATAACAGGAATTGATATTTCAGAAAAATCAATAGCTATTGCCAAAGAAAGTTATCCTAATTGTAACTTCTATGTAGGAGATATGCTAAATCTTCCTTTTAAAGAAAAAATCACTATTTGCACAGTCCGGCTAAGTAATGTATAATTATATTACAATTGTACATTAGTGAGTAACTGTGTAATTGTGATGTGGAGTCCTCTATACAGTTACTCACTAATGTAGAGAGGACACCAAAATGAAAAATAGAATTGATTCTTCGAGGCAACTCACGCCTTGGGATAATAAAGAAGATATTACTATCATTTAAACCTTTATACAAGATAAATATAAAGATAATTACAATTTAAAACAACCT
>CASEWH010000116.1 GCA_949291575.1 uncultured bacterium | reverse complement strand
TTAATCTTTTACTATACCCAACAGACTTAGTAACAGGAGGAATGAATGGAGTTGCCATAATATTAAATCACGTCTTTGATATATCTCCCTCATTAGTTATTTTAGTAGGTTCACTTTTTTTATTAGGACTAAGTTATTTATTTCTAGGATTAGATCAAACAGTCGGTTCTCTAGTTGCAACCTTAGTTTATCCCTTGTTTGTATCTCTGACAGAACCCTTAGCAAGATATATTGTAATAGATACTAGTGACTTAATCTTAATGAGTATCTTAATAGGAATACTACTAGGAATAACAAATGGTCTCATGTATAAAGTAGGCTTTAGTAATGGCGGACTAAATATAATTAGTCAAATAGTCTATAAATACTTTCATATATCTCTTGCTAAAACAACCATGGTAATTAATTTTATCGTTGTTCTAATCGGCGGTGTCTACTTTGGCTTTAATATGATGTTATATGCTTTTATAATTATATATATTAGTGGATTTGTAATAGACAAAGTAATACTAGGAATATCTAAAAATAAAGCTTTCTATATAACAACAAGTAAAGAAGAACAAGTAAAAGAATATCTAATAAATAAATTACATCACACAGTTACGATATTCGATGTTAAAGGTGGTTTCTTACAAAAGAAAAGAAGAGTATTACTAGCAGTTGTACCTACAAGAGATTATTTTAGATTAAAAGAAGGAATTAAAGAAATAGACCCTAAAGCTTTCTTTGTCGTAACAGATGCCTATGAAGTAAAAGGAGGAAAATAAATCCTCTTTTTTTGACTCTAAAATGTAAAGTTGCCAATAATTTACTATATACATATATTGTCGAAATATGTTATACTGTTCTATGAATAGGATGATGTTAATGGATTTAATTAGAGTTAAAAATGTAAATAAACAATATAAAAATGGTGTAACTGCTATCTATGACTTAAGCCTTAATATAAAGAAAGGTTCTTTTGTCTTTGTAATAGGTGGTTCAGGCTCTGGTAAAAGTACTTTTATCAAGATGTTATACCGTGAAGAAAAACCAACTAGTGGTGAAATAATAGTTGGGGGTATTAATGTTGCAAAACTTAGAAACAATAAAGTTTATAAACTAAGAAGAAAACTAGGTATAGTATTCCAGGACTATCGCTTACTTCCTAAACTAACAGTTTATGAAAATGTAGCCTTTACCATGGAATCTCTTGGTGCGACTAAAGGGGAAACAAGAAAAAAAGTCTTAAAAGCTTTAGAACTAGTAGGACTTAAAGCTAAGATACATAACTACCCAGACCAATTATCAGGAGGAGAACAACAACGTGTTGCCATAGCAAGAGCGATTGTTAATGAACCAAGAATATTACTTTGTGATGAACCAACAGGAAACCTTGACCCAGACCGTAGTATGGAAATAGTCAAAGTCCTAGAGGAAATCAATAAAACATGTGGTACAACTATTATCATGGCTACTCATGACAAAGAAATAGTTAATAAAATGCAAAAAGAAGTAGTTCTCCTAAAAGATGGTAGACTTATTAAACATCTTGAGAAAGGAGGCTATGAAGAATGAAATTTTTTAGAATGTTAAGAAGAAGTATAAGAGATGCTTTCAAAAGTGTCTTTAGAAACTTTAGTCTTTCCCTAGCTTCTATTTCGTGTATAACAATTACACTAATTATAGTTGCAGTTTCAATAGTAGTTACTTTTAATGTTCAAAACTTCACTAAAGAAATGGAAAAAGATTTAACAATAGTTGTCTTTCTAGATACAGATACCACTGAAGAAGAAGTAGAAGAAATAAGAGATAAATTAGAATCTATGAGCAATGTTGAATCTTTGACTTATCAAAGTAAAGCTTCAGTAAAAGAAGAAATGAGCCAAGAAAATGAAGTTTTCAATGAAGTAATGAGTACTTGGGATGATGAAGATAATCCACTAAAAGATACTTTTCAAGTAAAAGTAAAAGTAGTTGAAAGAATATCAAATACAGCAAAAAATATAGAGAAGATTGATAAAGTAAGTTCTGTTAAATATGGTGAAGGTATGGTAGATAACTTAATAGAAGCATTTGAAGCAGCCCAAAATGTCTCATATGGAATGGTAATAGCTTTAATACTAGTAACAGTATTCTTAATTATCAATACAATTAAACTAACAATTTTCTCAAGAAAAAGAGAAATATCTATAATGAGACTAGTAGGAGCATCTAACTTTACAATTAAAACACCATTTATAATAGAAGGTATGGTCTTAGGACTATTAGGTTCAATTATTCCAATATTAATAGTATGCTTTGGCTATATTGCTCTGTATAATCACTTTGATGGTTATTTATATAGTAGAATGATAACTTTAATCGAGCCAGAACCATTTATCTATATGGTATCAGGAATAGTCTTAGTAATAGGTATAATTGTAGGTATGATAGGTTCAGCTTCTGCTGTTAGAAAGTATTTAAAAGTATAAGATAAAAGAGAATAAATGGAGGTGTTTCAATGAAAAAGATAAGTTCAGTTATATTATTAATTTTATTAGCAGTATTTATAATACCAGTTAATACAAATGCTAAAACTTTGAAACAACTAGAAGATGAAGTAAATAAGTTTACAGCAGACCTTGAAAGTAAGAATAATCAAATCGCTGCAAATGATGCTGAAGTAGCAGAAATTAAAAAGAAAATAGCAGATTATGAAAATCAAATTAGCGAAATAAAAAGTGAAACAGAGGTTTTGGAGCAAGAAATAGAAGAGTCAAACAACGAAATCGCTGAAAAGAGTGAACAAAGTAAATCTTTATTTCAATATCTTCAAGTTAGTGAAGGAGAAAATGCTTATGTAGAGTATATTTTTGGAGCGACAGATGTTACTGATATGGTTTATCGTATAGCTATAGTTGAGCAATTAACAGAATATAATGAGCAAGTTATGGATGATCTTACAAAACTAATTGAAGATAATAATAAAAGAAAAGAAGAACTTGCTGTAAAAAATCAAGAGTTGGAAAAACTAACAGATGAACTAGAAGTAGAACAATCTAAAATTAATGCCGAAACTGCTGCTATTAAAGATGCAATGCCAAGTGTTGAAAAACAAAAAGAAGAAGCAGAAAAACAACTAGCTTATTATAAAAAACTAGGATGTGGGGAAAACGAAGATATAACTGCTTGTGAAATGAGAGTAAATGGTAATTCCGTTCCATCAGCTTCAGGATTCTATCGTCCAATGGTTAGTGGTTATGTTACACAAAATTGGATGAATGCTGGACATTTAGGAATTGATTTATCAAATACAAATAAAACAATTGAAATATATCCAGTAGCAAGTGGAGTAGTATTTGCAAAATACTATGACACATATGGAGCTTTAGTTTTAAAAATAAGACATAATGTTAATGGTAGATATATTTACTCAACATATGCACATTTATCAGCATGGTATGTAAATGTTGGAGATGTAGTAACACCAGATACTGTAATTGGTAGAATGGGTAATACAGGATATTCTTTTGGAGCACATCTTCATCTAGAACTTACAACTTGTGATTGGCATGCAGGAGGCGGTTGTACTTGGGCAACATATCAAAAAAGTACAATCAATCCAAGACAATATATAGGATTCCCATCAGGATTAAGAGTATGGTGGAATGGAAGATAATTATAGCATAGGCAAGTCCTATGCTTTTAATATAAAGGAGAAATATGATAACATTAGAAGATTTTAATAAATTAATAATTAACAAGATTAACGAACTCCATAAAATAGGATATATAACTAAAATAATTGCAGATGATGACGAAAATTAATTATTAAATAAATTTATGAAAGGTGGTGATTTTAAAAAATGCATACTTACTTAATAAAATATTATGTAGATAATTCAGCAAATACAACAGAAGAAACAGTAACAGCTTCCAGTGAATATAATGCAAAACAGTTAATACTAACAAAGTATTCAGGACATGATGTACATATTTTAAATATAAAGATGATTTAATAATAAAAGATTAATTCATCTTTTATTATATATACTTTAAGATAAAAAAATGATATTATATTTCAAAGAAAGAGAGATGATAAAATATATGGAGACATTAAAAAACAAGAATTTAATTATAGTAAATGGAAAAGCTGGAAGTGGTAAATCTGCTTTTTTAGTAGATATATCTAATTCTATAAAAGATAATAAAGTATGTTTTGTAGATTTAGAGGGTGCTACTATTAGTAGATTAAAATTAAATAATAATGTAGATGTATATACCAAACCTATAAATGACTTCTCAATAATAGATAAACTAGTTAATGATTATGATATTATTATCATAGATTATCTTCAATTACTATCACGTTCATTAAATAAAGAATCCACTACCTTACTCAGTCGATTAAAAGAGTTAGCTGTTAATCTAAATAAGACTATTATAATAAGCTCTTGTGAAAGTTCACACTCTATTAATAGTAATGATATATTTAAAGAATATGCAGACTTAATTATAACTATGGAAAAGCCACTACTTCATTAATACTATATAAAGAAAAGAGATGATAAATATATGAATAACGATATCATTAAATTAAAAGAAATAATAAAAAATTCAAATAATATAGTATTTTTAGGTGGAGCTGGTGTATCAACTGAAAGTGGATTAAAAGATTTTAAAGGAGAAAACGGACTATATAAACAAAAATATGATAAACAAGCAGAATATTACTTAAGTGTAAAATGTTTCTATGAAAACCCACAAGATTTTTATAATTTTTATAAAACTAATATGAACTCATTAAATATTGAGCCTAATATAACTCATTATTATTTAACTAAATTAGAACAAAAAGGAAAGTTAAAAGCAATAGTAACCCAAAATATAGATGGATTACATCAAAAAGCTGGTAGTAAAAATGTATTAGAAGTACATGGTACTATTTATAAAAATCATTGTGTTAAATGTGGTAAAGAATATAGTGCAGACTTTGTATTTAACACTAAGGGTATTCCTCTATGTAAGTGTGGTGGAATTATTAAGCCTAATGTAGTTCTATATGGTGAAATGCTTTCAGAAGAATACTCTTTAGCATCTTCATATATTTTTAAAGCAGAAACATTAATCGTAGCAGGAACATCACTCACTGTAGAACCAACTTGTAGTTTAGTAAAATTATTTAATGGTAAGAATATGGTTATTATTAATAAAGACTCAACACAATATGATAATTTAGCTACATTAGTTATTCACGATAGTCTTAAAAACGTTATAAGTGAACTGTTTGATGATATTTAAAAAAATATCGAAAGTAATAAAGCTAAATATAAAGACAAATATATTCAAAAAGATTATATTAGTTGCACTGAAACTGGAGATAGTCATGCTTTAACTTCGCTTAATCAATGTATCGATAAGATTTGTTCAAGGAATAGTATTCCACATATAACAGTCCACTCATTAAGGCATATATTTGCTACAATTTTAATTAAAAATGGAGCAACTTTAGTTGAGATAAAAGGATTATTAGGACATTCTTCTATTCACACAACATTTGAAATTTATTGTAGTGTTATGGACGAATGTGAGCATATTTTAGCTTATATGAATGATATATTTTCAGTTGAGGAAGAATTATCATGAAATTAAAATTAAGAGACCACACATACATAGATTGGCGAGTTTACTCTATAATTAAAATTAAAGGTAAATATGGATTTAGAGTTAAATTAATATATGGAACAGATGATGAAGAAATTAAGCAACATGCAGGTTTTAGGACTAAAAAAGAAGCTGATGATAAAAGAAATGATGTTATTACTCAATTAAAAAATCATACTTATGTAGTGTATCCTAGAGTAAAAGTCGCAGACTTTTACGAATATTGGTTAGATAAATTAGAAAAGTCTGATATTGCTTATAATACTTATATGAGTTATAGAAATGCTGTGAGTAATTATATCGTAAAAAAAATATGGTACAATAAAAATGTAGAGGAAGTGATAATAATGTTCAAATTAGTATCAAAATTTAAGCCAAGTGGAGACCAACCAGAAGCGATAAAAGAGATAGTAGAAGGAATTAAAGAAGGTAAAAAAGAACAAGTCTTATTAGGTGCGACAGGAACAGGTAAAACTTTTACCATGGCTAATGTTATTAAAGAAGTTAATAAACCAACCTTAATACTAGCCCATAACAAGACTCTAGCAGGACAACTTTATAGTGAAATGAAAGAATTATTCCCGGAAAATAATGTGGAATATTTCGTCTCTTACTATGACTATTACCAGCCGGAAGCTTATGTTCCTAGTACTGATACTTATATTGAAAAAGACTCATCTATAAATGATGAAATAGATGAACTTCGTCATGCTGCGACATCTGCCTTACTATCATCAAAAGATACCATTGTTGTCGCTAGTGTTTCTTGTATCTATGGTATTGGAGAAGTAGAAGAATATAAAAATAAAATGTTAACTCTAAGAGTAGGCGAAGAAATAGAACGTAATGAAGTTTTAGTAAAGCTTGTGGAAATGCAATATGCAAGAAATGATTTAGACTTTCATCGTGGTACTTTTAGAGTAAGAGGAGATGTCTTAGAAATAATTCCTACTAATCAAAATCAAACCGGTTATAGAATAGAATTCTTTGGTAGTGAAATAGACAGAATTAGTGAAATAGATGTTTTAACAGGAACAGTAATTTCTAATAAGAAAAACGTTAGTATCTTCCCAGCCAGTCACTTTGTAATTAGTGATGATAAATTAAAAGAAGCGATTAAAAGGATAAAAAAAGAGTTACAAGAACGTTTAGAGGAACTTAAGAGTCAAAATAAGTTACTAGCAGCAGAACGTCTTGAACAAAGAACTAACTATGATTTAGAAATGCTAGAAGAAACAGGTTTCTGTCATGGTATTGAAAACTACTCTGCACCTATGGCAGGCCGTAAACCTGGAGAAACTCCTACAACTCTAATGGACTTCTTTGGTGATGATTATCTTTTAATAGTAGATGAATCTCACGTAACTCTACCTCAAGTAAGAGGAATGTATAATGGAGATAGAGCAAGAAAACAAAACTTAGTTGATTATGGATTCCGCCTACCTAGTGCCCTTGATAACCGTCCCCTAAAATTTGATGAATTTGAAAAGAAAATAAAACAAGCGATATATGTATCAGCAACCCCAGGTGATTATGAGCTTGAAAAAACACAGGGTAAATTTGTTGAACAAATCATTAGACCAACAGGACTACTTGACCCAACTATTGAAGTTAGAAAGACAGAAGGACAAATAGATGACTTAGTAGGAGAGATAAATGAACGTATTAAGAAAAACGAAAGAGTTTTAATTACAACCTTAACTATTAGAATGAGTGAAGAGTTAACTAACTACTTAAAAGACTTAGACATCAAAGTAGCATATCTTCATACTGAAATAAAAACATTAGAACGTCTACAAATTATTCACGATTTAAGATGTGGAATCTATGATGTTGTTGTTGGAATAAACCTTTTACGTGAAGGTATAGATATTCCAGAAGTATCTTTAATCGCTATATTAGATGCCGATAAAGAAGGATTCTTAAGAAGTGAACGAAGCCTTATTCAAACAATTGGACGTTGTGCTAGAAATGCTAATGGACACGTTATTATGTATGGAGATAATATTACAGATTCTATGGATAAAGCGATTAAAGAGACAAAACGTCGTCGTGAAATCCAAGAAGCTTACAATAAAGAACATGGTATAGTTCCTAAAACAATTGAAAAAGAAATAAGAGAAGTTATTAGTAATGTCGATACTAAAGACTCTACTAAACCTAAGAAGAAATTAACTAAGAAAGAAAAGATGCTAGAAATAGAGAGAATTGAACAAGAAATGAAAGAAGCTGCTAAGAATCTTGACTTTGAAAGAGCGATGGAGTTAAGGAATGCTTTGTTTGAAATGAAGAGTGAATAGTTATGAAGAAAAGATTTAATCGTATTTATATAGAAATCACAAATAAATGTAATCTATCTTGCTCATTCTGTAAAAAATCAACAAGACCTTTAAAAGAAATGTCAGTAAGTGAATTTAAAGAAGTAATATCTAAAGTAAAAGACTATACTAATGCTATCTGTCTTCATGTAAAAGGAGAACCTTTACTACATTCTAATTTAAATGAAATTTTAAATATCTGTGATGACAATAATATAAGTATAAGTCTAACTACTAATGGAACACTATTAAAAGCTAAAATAAAAGAGCTAGTTAAACATAAATCTCTATCTAAGATACATATATCTTTAAATGCTGAAGTAAATAATTTAAATTATCTTAATGATATATTTAAAGCAGTTTCTATTTTTCCACAGGATAAAATAATAATATATAGACTTTGGGCTCAAAAAGAAAATAAATTAGATGAAAAATCTACAAAAGTAGTGGAAAAACTTAAAGAATATTATTGTTTATCCACAGAAACTGTTGAAAAAATCAAAAAAGAGAAAAATATTAAAATAGATATCAACAAATATGTGGATAAAGATAATCTTTTTGAATGGCCTGTTGTGACAAACGATAAAACAAATGGTTTTTGTGAAGGTTTAAAAAGTCAAATAGCCATACTATCAAATGGTACAGTTACAGCATGTTGCCTAGATGATGATGGCATTATTAACTTAGGAAATATCTTTGAAGAAAATTTAAAAGACATATTAGAAAAAGAGAAAACTAAAAAAATTATAGATGGATTTAGAGATAATAGATGTGTTGAAAAACTGTGTCAAAGTTGTTATTATAAAAATAGATTTAAGAAATGACAAAAATGTATTGACTAAAAAAACACTTTGTGGTAATGTAAGCTTAAGCACTGAGAAGTGTTTTTCTTTTAGAAAAAAATACAAAGGAAGATGTGTATATGGCAAAGAAAAAAGAAGAAACTAAAGAAATGAAAAAAGACTCTTTAAAAGAAGTATCTAAAAAAGAAAATAAAAAGACTTCTTCTAAAGGTAAAAAGAAAGAAAAGGTAAGTGTATTTACCAAAATAGCTAACTTTTTTAGTGGTGTAAAAACAGAATTTAAAAGAGTAAAATGGCCTTCAAGAAAAGAAATGGTTAAATACTCTATCGCTACTATAATATTTATTATTTGTTGCTCATTATTCTTCTATTTAATAGATATAATAATAGCAGCACTTCATTCATTAGGTAAATAGGAAGGAAATGGTTATGGAAAAACAATGGTATGTCGTTAATACTTATTCAGGACATGAAAAGAAAGTTCAAGAAAAACTTTTAATGCGTGCTGAATCAATGAATATGCAAGATTATATATTTAGAGTAATTGTTCCAGAACAAGAAGAAACTGAGATTAAAGATGGAGTTAAAAAGACTAAAGTAAAAAAACTATTCCCAGGATATATCTTAGTAGAAATGATTATGACAGATGAAGCATGGTATATAGTTCGTAATACTCCAGGAGTTACAGGATTTATCGGATCAAGTGGTAAAGGTGCTAAACCTACACCATTACAACCTAGTGAAGTAGACCATATCTTAAGAAATATGGGTATTAGCAGAATTGATATTGATAAAGAATTACAACCTAGTACTAAAGTTAAAATCATCGGTGGACCATTCACAGGAATGTATGGTGTTATCGAAGAAGTTGATAGTACTAATGAGAAAATTGTTCTTAATGTTGATTTATTTGGACAAGAAACTCAAGTTGAAGTTGAATTAACACAAATAGAAAAAGCTTAGTCTTGTCAAATAAAAAAAAATATGCTATTATTTAGGGGCTATATTAATTTAATATAGATTAATATTAGTGGGAAGCAAAAAGTGCATTAAATGCAAAACATTAGGATTAAACAATCCTGATATTGAAAAGCTATTATAACCACTCGCGAAAACGAGTAAGAAAGGATGTGTTTTTCGTGGCAAAGAAAGAAGTTGTAAAGAAAATAAAGTTACAAATTCCTGCAGGTAAAGCAACACCTGCACCACCAGTTGGAACAGTTTTAGGACCTGCTGGAATCAATTTACAGGAATTTTGTACTAAATATAACGATGCAACAAGAGATAAAATGGGAGATATTTTACCAGTTGAAATTTCTATTTATGAAGATAGAAGCTTTGACTTTGTAATTAAAACTCCACCAGCAGCATTCTTAATTAAGAAAGTTGCTAAAATCAATAAAGGTTCAACTAAAGGAAAAAATGAAACAGTTGCAACCTTAACAGACGCTCAAGTAACAGAAATTGCAGAAACAAAATTACCAGACTTAAACTGCTATGATTTAGAAGCAGCTAAGAAGACAGTAATTGGAACAGCTAAAAACATGGGTGTTGCCGTAGAAGAAAAGAAAGAAGATTAAACTAAACATATAGGTTATACCTATGTGGGAGGATGTAACACTAATTGCTTACCCGAATAACCACATAAGGAGGAAAAATAATGAAAAGAAGAAGTAGAAAATATAGTGAAGCTGCTACTAAAGTAGAAAAGAATAAACTATATACTAAAGAAGAAGCTGTAAAATTAGTTAAAGAAACTAGTATTACTAAGTTTGATTCTTCAGTAGAAGTTGCAATGAACTTAAATCTTGATACTAAAAAAGCTGATCAACAACTAAGAGGTGCTATTGTTCTACCAAAAGGAACAGGTAAAACAAATCGTGTTTTAGTTATCGCTAAAGGTGATAATGCTAAAGCTGCTGAAGCTGCAGGAGCAGACTATGTTGGAGATCAAGATTATCTAGATAAAATTGCTAATGAAAATTGGTTTGAATTTGATACTATGATTGCAACTCCAGATATGATGCCTTTACTTGGTAAGTTAGGACGTATCCTTGGGCCTAAAGGATTAATGCCTAACCCTAAAACAGGAACTGTAACAACAGATGTTGCTAAAGCAGTAACAGATGCTAAAGCAGGACGTGTTGAATATCGTACAGATAGTTTTGGTAATATCCATACTATCATTGGTAAAGTATCATTTACTGAAGAAGACCTATTAGCAAACCTAAATGCTGTAGTTAGTCAAATCATCAAAATTAAACCTGCTACAGTAAAAGGAGACTATATTAAAAATATATCTATTTCATCTACTATGGGTCCTGGAATTAAGATTCAAATTAATTCTTTTGACAAATAGAAGATTATAGAATATAATAAGAAAGAAATCAGTTAACAAGTACCCAAGACAGTAGGTAAAAACGTAAATCCTACCGAGGACTAATTACTATAAATAAAAGTTCTTGGGGAAAATCTCGAGAACTTTTAAACTTTCTAGGGACTATTTAAACTGACTAAAAAATAGGAGGGAAAAATGGCTAATCAAAAAATCTTAGCAAAGAAGCAAGAAGTTATTGATGAAATCAAAGATAATGTTAATAATAGTGCGACTTTCGTATTATTTGATTATCGTGGTCTAACAGATGCTGAGATTAAAGAGCTAAGACGTGCCCTAAGAGATGCAGGTGCTACTTATAAAGTATATAAAAATACTTTAATGGCTAGAGCATTCAATGATTTAAACATTGATGTTAAAGAAGCTTTAGAAGGACCAAGTGCATTTGCTTATAGTACTGACCAAATAGCTCCAATCAAAGTATTATCAGATTTTGCTAAAGATCATGAGAATTTAACATTAAAGATTGGTTATGTTGATGGAGAAGTTGCAGATCAAGCTAAACTTACAGAATATGCAAAGATCCCATCAAGAGATGGCTTACTTACTATGCTTGCAGGTGGTATGATAGGACTTGTTCGCGACCTATCTATCTGCTTAAATTTATATAGTGAACAAAAAGAAGAAAATTAATATTAGAGGAGGAAAATAAACATGGCTAAATTAACAAAAGAAGAATTTATTAGCTCATTAAAAGAAATGAATCTTTTAGAAATTAAAGAATTAGTAGACGCAATGAAAGAAGAGTTTGGTGTAGATCCATCAGCTGTTGCAGTTGCTGCTCCAGGAGCTGCTGCTACTGAAGATGCTGCTCCATCTACAGTTACAGTATCAATTACTGATGCAGGAGCTGCTAAAGTTGCAGTTATCAAAGTAGTTCGTGAAATTACAGGATTAGGATTAAAAGAATCTAAAGATTTAGTTGATAATGCTGGTTCACCAATTAAAGAAAACATTTCTGTTGAAGAAGCTAATGAAATCAAAGCTAAATTAGAAGAAGCTGGTGCTACAGTAGAAGTTAAATAACTAGCTTCTTTTTTTATGTAATTTTCTATACTTTTGTGTTAAACTTATCATAAGGAAGGTGAAAGTAATGGAGAATAAGAAGAGTAAAACGGGGTTACATGTTTTTGTAGGAATATTATTAGGAATAATAATTTGTGTATGTGTAGTTTTTGCAACATATAGTCTAGGTTATCTAACATTTAATCAAGTAGAAGAAACTGAAAAAACAGAAACTAATAATGAAGAGAACAATGAAACAGAAGAAGATATAAGTGATAATTCTCTAGATTTTGATACTAGTAAGATTGTTAATAGTAATGGTAATGCTGATACATATACATTAGCAAACTATGGTCATACTATCAATATTAGTTTAGATGAAACAAGAAAAGTAGTAACTCTTAGTTACAATAGAAAAGTTTTATCAGACACTTACACATTAAATTGGGATTTAACTGGAGTAGAAGACTATGTTTATGAAAATAAGCAACTTACCTTTGAAAAAGAAATAAAAGATATTTATTTTGGCGGCATTGGACAAGATGCAACAGGTGATATAATTTTATTCTTAATGAGTGACGGTACTGTTGAATATATTCCTGTATACCAAGCTTTACTATCTAATGGAATAGAAGGGCTAACTTCTTATGGAGTTTTACCTAATATAACAGATGTTGTTAAGTTTTATATGGTAAACGCATCAGCAGGTATGAGTGGAAGTGTTAGCATATTAGCTCAAACTAAAGATGGAACACTTTATGACCTAGCTCCTATAATAAACGATGCAAGTAATAATCAATAGAAGAGGAAAATAAACCTCTTTTTCTTTTAAATAAAACTTGCTATACTAAAATAAAGGTGAGAGATATGAAGTGTCCTAATTGTAAAAAAGAATATAAAGATAATCTATTTAGTTGTCCATATTGTGGAACAATTAATAAAGAAATATATAAAGATATAAAAGAAGTAGATTTAAAGAAAAGTTCTTATGAAAATTTTAAAGATGATGTAAGAAATAAGAAGTTTAGCTTTAAGAAAGAAATTCCCCTTTTAGTTATAAGCATTATCATAATATTACTAGCATACGCCCTAAGTTACTATTACTTTACTTATATTGAAGATTATCCTTTCCTTTTCAAAGTTATAACTAATTATCCTTTATGGTTAATAATATTTATACCGTTAGCATTATTCATTTATTATAAAAACTTCTCCTTACTATCATTAATATTAAACATATACTTTAGCATTTTTGCAGGTATCAGTATTTGTTTCCCCTTTTTCCTACCAGTGGCACTGGCAAACAACGGACATAGAATTTATCTATCTTTATTATTAATGCCAATAGTAATACTTATAGTCTTCGCTATACTCAAGTTTGTAATAACTACTATTAAAAATAAATTATTAAATCATCATGCTATAAGTTATCTTGTATTTATGATATCTACATTATATCTTCTAGTTACAATGATAACTATTATTATAAGAATAACCTGTTATTAAAAATGTAATTTGATATAACTTCTAAACTGTCAAATGACCATTTTAGAGAATAACTTCGAAAAAAAGTGTTGACGAAATAGAAAAAATAGTGTATTATAACACTACGAAAGGAGACAAACTATATACTTTTGTATAATGGCTTGTCTCTTTCTTTGTTTGAGGTGATGTTAATGAGTCATTATTTTGAAAATGACCAGAATCTCCCTAGTAATTTAAAAAAGACTACAACAACACTCTTTAATCAGAATTTTATTTTTTATACGGATAATGGCGTCTTCGCTAAACGTGGTCTAGATTATGGTAGTAGATTACTTTTAGAATCTCTGCCGTATGAAGAATTAAAAGGACCAGTACTAGATGTTGGTTGTGGCTATGGGGTGCTAGGCATTATTGTTAATAAAAAGACTAATTTAGATGTAGATATGATAGATGTTAATAAAAGAGCCTTACATCTATCTAAAAGAAATGTTAAAGAAAATAAATGTATTAATATAAATGTATTCATTAGTGACTGTTATGAAAATGTCACGAAAAAGTATAAAACTATTATTACAAATCCTCCGATTAGAGCAGGTAAAAAAATAGTCTATGATATCTTACTTAATGCGAGAAATCATTTAGAGCCTGATGGGACTTTGTACTTAGTAATAAGAAAAGAACAAGGAGCAAAATCGGCAATATCTGACTTAAAAAAATATTATGATGTAAGTATTGTTAGTAAAAGTAAAGGTTTTTATATAATTAGTGCAAAAAAGTGTTGACTTGTTGATAAAGTTATGTTAATAATATAAATTGGCAATGTATTATTTTTTGGAATAATAAATGTAAAAAAACTATGGTAATGGGGTGAATTTTAGTGTCATATAAAATTGTAAAATATGGAAAAAAACGTGAAAGAAGAAATTATTCAAGAATAAGAAATACTTATGAGCTAAAGGATTTATTAGAGATTCAAAAGAAATCATATGATTGGTTTGTTACAACAGGAATTAAAGAAGTTTTTGAAGACTTATTTCCAGTTGAAAACTTTTCAGGTACACTATCTTTAGAGTTTGGTGATTATCATTTTGAAGAACCAAGATATTCTATCAAAGCTAGTAAAGATAGAGAAACTACTTATGCAGCACCACTAAAGGTAGAAGTGCGTCTTTTTAATCGTGAGACAGGCGAAGTTAAAGAACAAGAAATTTTCTTAGGTGATATGCCTATTATGACTGATAGTGGAACATTTATAATAAATGGAGCAGAACGTGTTATTGTTTCACAATTAGTTCGTTCACCAAGTGTCTATTATAATAGAGAAATTGATAAGAATGGACGTGAGTTAATCACATCTCAAATCATTCCTACACGTGGTACATGGCTAGAATTTGAAGCAGATGCTAGAGATGTATTATATGTAAGAATAGATAGAACTAGAAAAGTAACTTTAACAACATTATTACGTGCTTTCGGACTTTCTAGTGATGATGATATCTTAAAACTATTTGGAGAAGATGATTTCCTTAAGAATACTATCGCTAAAGATGCTACTAAGAACTTAGATGAAGCATTAATTGAAATATATGAAAAATTAAGACCAGGTGAACCAGCAACACTAGATTCATCTAAAAACCATATTATAACTAGATTCTTTGATGAATTTAGATATGATTTAGCAAAAGTAGGACGTTATAAATTTAATCGTAAATTAAATATCGTTGACCGTCTATTAAATCAAACACTTGCAGAAGATATCGTAGTAGATGGAGAGACTAAATTTGCTAAAGGAACAGTTGTAACTAAAGATGTTTTAGAAGATTTAAGAGAAATCTTTGCAAATGGTTATGGTGTAGAAGAAGTTAAAATTAATGATGAACTTGATACTTATAACAAGATTCAAAAAGTTACTATTTATGATCCATTTGATAAGAAGAAGAAACTAATTGTTATTGGTAATGACCAAACAATAGATTCTAAACGTTTAACAATATCAGATGTTTATGCTGCAACTTCTTATTACTTAAACCTTTTACACGGTGTTGGTAATTATGATGAAATCGACCATTTAGGTAACCGTCGTATTAGACAAGTAGGAGAATTACTACAAAATCAATTTAGAATTGGTATTTCTCGTATGGAAAGAGTTATTCGTGAGAGAATGACTACTCAAGAAATGGAAGAAGTAACACCTAAGACATTAATCAACATCAGACCAGTAACTGCTGCTATGAAAGAGTTCTTTGGTTCATCTCAATTATCACAATTCATGGACCAAACTAACCCTATCGCTGAGCTTACTAATAAACGTCGTTTATCAGCTTTAGGACCAGGTGGACTTTCTCGTGATAGAGCAGGTGTAGAAGTACGTGACGTTAATGCTTCACACTATGGTAGAATCTGTCCTATCGAGTCGCCAGAAGGACAAAACATTGGACTTATAACTTCACTTGCAAGTTATGCAAAAATAGATGAATATGGATTTATAATGACTCCATATCGTAAAGTTGTTGATTGTAAGATAACAGATGAAGTAGTTTACTTCACAGCAGATGAAGAACAAGACTATATTATTTCTGAATCAACAGTAAATACAAATGAAGATAATGTAATCATTGATAAAACAGTCGCTGCAAGATTCCGTGATGAAAATATTCTTGCAAAACCAGAACAAGTTGACTATATCGATGTATCACCTCAACAAGTTGTATCAGTAACAACAAGTTGTATTCCATTCCTAGAGCATGACGATGCAACTCGTGCCTTGATGGGTGCTAACATGCAACGTCAAGCAATGCCACTATTAAAAACAGAAGCTCCATTTATTGGAACAGGTGTTGAACATGTCGCTGCTAAAGACTCAGGAGTTTGTGTTATCGCTAAAGCAGATGGTATTGTAGATTACGTTGATGCTAAGAAGATAATTATCGCTAATGCCAAAGGAAAAGATACATATTATCTAGCAAACTTTGAACTTGCAAACTCTAGTATTTGTTCACATCAAAGACCAATCGTTAGAGTTGGTGATAAAGTTAAAATGGGTGATATTATCGCTGATGGTAATAGTTGTGATAATGGAGAACTTGCATTAGGTAAAAACGTTGTAGTCGCTTTCATGACATACAATGGATATAACTATGAGGATGCTGTAATCCTTAATGAAAACCTAGTTAAAGATGATAAATATACATCTCTACATCTAGAAGACTATGAGATGCAATGTCGTGAAACTAAACTAGGACCAGAAGAAATTACTCGTGATATTCCAAACGTTAGTGAAGAAGCTAAGAAAAACCTTGATGAAAATGGTATCGTAACAATCGGTACTGAAGTTAAAGAAGGAGATATTCTAGTTGGTAAAGTAACTCCAAAAGGAATGGCTGAATTATCTAGCGAAGAAAAACTATTACATGCAATATTTGGTGAAAAGACTCGTGAAGTAAGAGATACATCACTTCGTGTACCTCACGGTGGAGATGGTATAGTTCACGACATTAAGATTTACTCTCGTAAAGATAACGATGAACTACCAGCAGGTGTATCTAAAGTAATTAGAGTTTATATCATTCAAAAACGTAAGATTCAAGTAGGAGATAAAATGTCAGGTCGTCATGGTAATAAAGGTGTAATTTCCTTAATATTACCTCAAGAAGATATGCCTTACTTACCAGATGGACGTCCAGTAGATATTATGCTTAACCCACAAGGTGTTCCATCTCGTATGAACTTAGGACAAATCCTAGAATTACATATGGGTATGGCTGCTAAGAAATTAGGCGTACATATCGCAACACCAGTATTCGATGGTGCTCATATCGATGATATTGAAGAAATCATGGAAGAAGCTGGAATGGATAAAGATGGTAAAACAGTTCTATACGATGGACGTACAGGAGAACCATTTGATAACCGTATCTCTGTTGGTGTAATGTATATGATTAAACTACACCACATGGTAGATGATAAACTACATGCAAGAAGTACTGGACCTTACTCATTAGTAACTCAACAACCACTTGGAGGTAAAGCTCAATTTGGTGGACAAAGATTTGGAGAAATGGAAGTTTGGGCTCTATATGCTTATGGTGCAGCCTATACTCTTCAAGAGATGATGACCGTTAAATCAGATGATGTCATTGGTCGTGTTAAAGTCTATGAATCAATAGTTAAAGGTGAAGAAGTAAATAGAGCAGGAGTTCCAGAATCATTTAGAGTATTAATGAAAGAGTTCCAAGCTTTAGGACTTGATATTTCAATCATAAATGAAGATGGAGAGTCTCTTGGCTTAAAACAAATTGAAGAAAGTGATGATGATGTGGGAGAACCACTAAATGAAGAAGTAAACATCACTAAGATAAATACAGAAGATGCTAAAGAAGAAACTTCTGAAACTGAAGATGAAGAAGAAACAGATGATGAAGACTTCGAAGAAGATACTTTTGAAGAAGATATAATAAATGTAGAAGACGAACTTAGTAAAGGAGATGAAGAATAATGATAGAAGTAAATAAATTTGATGCTATTAAAATTGGTATCGCTTCTCCTGAAAAAATTCGTGAATGGAGTTACGGTGAAGTAAAGAAACCAGAAACAATTAACTACCGTACTCTTCGTCCAGAACGTGATGGTTTGTTCTGTGAAAAAATCTTTGGACCAACTAAAGACTATGAATGTGCTTGTGGAAAATACAAAAGAGTTCGTTATAAAAATATAGTTTGTGACCGTTGTGGTGTTGAAGTAACCCAATCTAAAGTAAGACGTGAGAGAATGGGACACATTGAACTTGCTAGTCCTGTCTCTCATATCTGGTTCTTTAAAGGAGTTCCTTCAAGAATGGGACTTGTTCTTGATATGAGTCCAAGAGACCTAGAAGAAGTATTATACTTTGTTAGTTATGTTGTAATTGATAAAGGTAATGCTCCTCTAGAAAACAAACAAACCCTATCAGAAAAAGAATATCGTGCATACTATGAAAAATATGGTAATGGATTCAAAGTAGGTATGGGTGCAGAAGCGATTAAAGAACTACTTAAGAAAGTAGACTTAAAACACGATATAGATGAAATTAATAAAGAACTAGAAAATGCTCAAGGACAAAAAAGAACAAGACTATTAAAAAGACTAGATGTTCTAGATGCATTCTATCGTTCTGATCAAAAACCTGAATGGATGATTCTAGATTGTATTCCCGTAATACCTCCAGAACTTCGTCCTATGATTCAATTAGATGGTGGACGTTTTGCAACAAGTGATTTAAATGACTTATATCGTCGTGTTATTAACCGTAATAATCGTTTAAAGAAACTTATTGATTTAGGTGCTCCTGGTATCATTATTCAAAATGAAAAACGTATGTTACAAGAAGCAGTTGATGCCCTATTTGATAATGGACGTCGTGGTAGAAGTGTAACAGGTGCAGGAAATCGTGCTTTGAAATCACTTTCTAGCATGTTAAAAGGTAAACAAGGACGTTTCCGTCAAAACCTATTAGGTAAACGTGTTGACTATTCTGGTCGTTCAGTTATCGTTGTTGGTCCATCACTAAAGATGTACCAATGCGGTATTCCAAAAGAAATGGCTCTAGAATTATTTAAACCACACGTTATCAATGGTTTAGTTGACCGTGATATCGCTCACAATATCAAAGCTGCTAAACGTCTTATTGAAAATAGAGACCCAGTAGTTTGGGATATTGTAGAAGATGTAATTAAAGAACATCCTGTATTATTAAACAGAGCCCCTACACTACATAGATTAGGTATCCAAGCATTTGAACCTATCTTAGTAGGTGGTAAAGCGATAAGACTACATCCATTAGTTTGTCCTGCTTTCAATGCTGATTTCGATGGAGACCAAATGGCAGTACACGTACCACTTTCTGAAGAAGCTGGGGCAGAAGCAAGAACTCTAATGTTAGGTTCAGGTAACATCTTGAAACCTTCAGATGGAAAACCAATCGTTACACCAGCTCAAGACATGGTTTTAGGTAACTACTATATAACTATGGAAAAGAGAGGTGAAGATGGAGAAGGAAGAGTCTTCAAAAATGCTAACGAAGCCCTAATGGCTTATGAAAGACGTGAAATAACTCTTCATACAAGAATTGCCGTTCCTGTAGATTCATTTAAATACAAGTTATTTACTTCATCTCAAAAAGGCAAATACTTAATAACAACTGTTGGTAAAATTAAATTTAATGAAATCCTACCAGATTCATTCCCATATATTAATGAACCAACAGATGATAATATTCAAAATATTACACCTAATAAGTATTTCTTATCTAAAGGTGCTAATATTAAAGAAGAAATTAGTAAAATGCCTTTAGTAAAACCTTTCGCTAAGGGAACACTTGAAAAAGTAATCGACCAAGTATTTAAACGTTATAAGACTACAGAAACATCAGAAATGCTTGATAAGATGAAAGACTTAGGATTCTATTACTCAACTATCGCTGGTATTACTATATCAATGAGTGATGTTGCAACAAGTGAGCATAAACAAGAATATATTGATGAAGGACAAGCTTTAGTTAATAAGATTAATAAACAATATACTCGTGGTTTAATCACTGAAGAAGAACGTCATGAGAAAGTTATTGAAACTTGGTATGGAGTTAAAGATAAAGTTCAAGCTGAACTTGAAGATATCTCTAAAGAACAAGTAGATAACCCAATCTTCATCATGATGCACTCTAAAGCACGTGGTAGTATTTCTCAGTTTACTCAAGTTGCTGGTATGCGTGGACTAATGCAAAAACCAAATGGAGATCCAATTGAAATACCAGTTATCTCAAACTTTAAAGAAGGACTATCAGTATCAGAATTCTTCTTATCAACTCACTCTGCAAGAAAGGGTAGTGCCGATACAGCATTGAAAACTGCAGACTCAGGTTATCTAACACGTCGTCTTGTTGATGTATCTCAAGATATCATCGTTAAAGAAGATGATTGTGGTACAGAACAAGGAGTTGTAGCTCGTGACTTTATCAATGAAAAAACAGGAGCAGTTATTGAAAGTCTATATGACCGTATTGTTGGTAGATTTGCTAGCAAGAAAGTAATTAATCCTGAGACAAAAGAAGTAATTGTTGATAAAGATGAATATATCACAGAAGCACTTGCTGATAAAATAGTTGCAGCAGGTATTGAAGAAGTTGAAATTAGATCAATTCTTACATGTAACACTGAAAAAGGTGTATGCCGTAAATGTTATGGTAGAAACCTTGCAACAGGTAATATCGTTGAAATTGGTGAAGCAGTTGGTGTTATGGCTGCCCAATCAATCGGTGAACCTGGTACCCAACTTACCATGCGTACATTCCATACAGGTGGAGTTGCTGGTGGTGAAGATATTACTCAAGGTCTTCCACGTGTTCAAGAGTTATTCGAAGCACGTAATCCTAAAGGTAAAGCAACTATCGCTGAAATTGATGGTAAAGTTACAAAAATTGCTGAAGATCATGGTAAATATAAAATCAGTATTACTAACAAAGTTGAAACTAAAGAACATACAACTAACTATGGTGCTAAACTTTGTGTAGAAAAAGGTGATACAGTTTCTTGTGGAGATAAATTAACAGAAGGAGCTATCTCACCAAAAGAATTACTAGATGTAACAGATCCAATTACAACACAAGAGTACATCTTAAAAGAAGTACAAAACACATATCGTTCTCAAGGTGTTGATATCGCTGATAAACATATCGAAATTATCGCACGCCGTATGATTTCTAAGATTAGAATCGTTGAAGGAGGAGATACTAAGTTCTTACCAGGTTCTCTAGTTAACTTTAGAGAATTTACAGAAGGTAATAAAGAAGTAATCATCAGTGGTAAACGTCCTGCTACAGGTCGTCCAGTACTACTTGGTATTACTAAAGCTTCTCTTGAAACAGACTCATTCTTATCAGCAGCTTCATTCCAAGAGACAACAAGAATCTTAACAGATGCTGCAATTCATGGAAAAGTAGACCATCTTGAAGGATTAAAAGAAAACGTTCTAATAGGTAAACTAATACCAGCAGGAACTGGTCTAAAGAAATACCGTGATGTAGAATATACTCTAGAAGATGAGTTCGCTGATGAAGAACCATTAGAAAAACTAGAAGATGAATTTATGGAATAGGTTAATCCTATTCCTTTTTTGTATACTCTTGTCAAATTTATTCACTTCTCTTTTATTTTTAGGTAACATTTGTTACAATGATATAAGAAGGGATTGGTTAAAATGCGTATAGGTGTTGATTTAGATGGCGTATTAAACGATATAGCAGAGTGGCATTTTGCCTGTGGTTCTAAGTTTTGCTTAGAACAAAATATAAACCGAGGCTTTAATCCTAAAGGTTATTATATGGAAGATCAATTCCACTTAACAAGTGAAGAGAACATAGAGTTTTGGCGTCAATACATTTTTGATTTATTAATCGCTATTCCAATAAGACCCTATGCCAGTGAAGTTATTCATAAACTACGTAAAGATGGACACAAAATAATTATATTATCAGCAAGAGATAATCAATACTTAACTCATCAATACAGTGGTATGATAGATTACTATGTTAAAGCTTGGCTAGATAAGTATAATATTGAGTATGATGAGATAGTAATTAATACTAGTAATAAAAGAGAAAAATGTCTAAGTATAGGCCTTGACCTAATGATAGAAGATAAAGCTAGCAATGTTAATGATATTTCTAAAATAATTCCCGTTATGGTTTTTGATGCCCCATACAATCAGGATTGTACAGGTAGAAATGTTATTAGAGTTTATTCATGGTATCAAATATATCAAGAAATCATTAATAAATTCGCTGCCGTTGAAATAATTTAATAAGAAGGTGATAAAATGGTTAAACTTAATAATAGAGGTTTTGGTATGAGTACAATGCTAATATTTATAGGAATATTTGTTGTTGTACTTATCGCTGTTATGGTTTTAGCCTACAATAATGGAATAGAAAAAGATTCCCCAGTAAAAACTGTGGAAAAAGAAGATGGTATGTTTGTACCAAGTGAAGAAGAGGAGGAATAAGAATATGAAAAAAGTTGCAATTAATGGGTTTGGAAGAATAGGAAGGTTAGCATTTAGATTATTAGACGAAGATCCAGAAATGGAAGTAGTAGCTATTAATGATTTAACAGATGCAGAACAACTTGCTTATTTACTTAAATATGATACATCACATAGAAGATATAGAGCTGATGAAATATCTTTTGAAGGTGATAATATTGTAGTAGGAGATAAGAAGATTAAAGTATATGCTGAAACAGATCCTAATCTATTACCATGGAAAAATTTAGATATTGATATTGTACTAGAATGTACTGGTAAATTTACAAGTGATGAGAAAGCTATGGCTCATATCAATGCTGGTGCTAAAAAAGTTATTATATCAGCTCCTGCTAAAGGAGATGTTAAAACTATCGTCTATAATGTTAACCATGATATATTAGATGGAAGTGAGAAGATTATCTCTGCTGCTAGTTGTACTACTAACTGTCTAGCACCTGTTCTAAAAGTATTAGATGATAACTTTGGTATTAAACAAGGATATATGACAACAGTACACGCTTACACAAATGACCAAGCTACACTAGATGTCGCTCATAAAAAAGGAATAAAAGCACGTCGTGGTAGAGCAAGTGCTGCTAATATCGTACCAGCATCAACTGGTGCAGCATCAGCTATCGGTAAAGTATTACCTAACCTAGAAGGAAAAATGGAAGGAACAGCCATGAGAGTTCCTGTAACTACAGGTTCTGTTGTTGATTTAGTATTAAAACTTAATAAAAATACTACAGTTGAAGAAATAAATGAAGCCTTAAAAAATAATACAAATGAAACTCTAGGATATACAACAGATCCAATCGTATCAAGTGATACAATAGGAATGCACTATGGTAGTCTAGTTGATAGTCTACTTACATCAATTAGTGAAGTAGATGGAGAACAGCTAGTTAAAGTAGTAGCATGGTATGATAATGAAATGAGTTATACTGCTCAATATGTAAGAGTTGCAAAATACGTTGCAAACATTTAAGAGCTTTAGGCTCTTTTTCTTTTGTTGTTATTTATGAAATAAGTATTTTAAAATAATCTTTAACAAATTGAAAAATACAGTAAGGTATGATCTCCACCTGTTAAGATTTTTTAGAAATGTTACAATTTTATATTAGATTTTATTGATAGTTCCTCATTGACAACAGGAACCTAGTAATAATTCTTATAGAGCTTGTAATATCTTAAAGATAAGATATTACAACAAGTATGACGAATTATTACTGCCTATTATCAATGATTTTCCTATCAATAAAATTATAAATATTATGTGTATAATGTAACATTTTAAAAAAATCTCTATGTAACATTTTAAAAAAGCTTTAACACACTGTAACATTTTAAAAAAGCTTTAACACACCTTTACATTTTTAATTCTTTAAGTTATAATAATAATCATTAAAAATATTAAATCACTATTTGCACAGTCCGGCTGATTATATATTAATCAGTCGTTTCTTTAGTTTCAAATAAATCTCTATATTTCAAAGTTACTTTAGTATTTAATG
>CASEWH010000115.1 GCA_949291575.1 uncultured bacterium | reverse complement strand
CAATACCTAGTAAAAATGCTGAACCTATAAAAGGATGGCTTGCTAGACTTGGTAGCGAAAGACTTGATGAAACTTTCGATCCTTCTCTTGCAGTTCAAAGGGCAATAGATACTTATAGAGCTAAAGGGTATGATGAAGATTGGATTATTAAAAGAATTAAAGGTATTCAGGATAGAAAGAAACTTACTGAAGTATGGAAAGATAATGGAGTTGACAGTAATTTAGAATATGCAATACTTACTAATGATATTTATAGAGAATGGTCTGGTATGACTGCTAAAGAATATAAGGAGTTTAAAGGCCTTAGAAAAGAGTCTTTAAGAGATAATATGAGTGATATTGAGGTGATGCTTGCTGATATAGGTGAAATTACTACTCGTGAGCTTGCTAAAAAACATAAACCTTATGGATTAAGTGAAAATAGAAAGATTGCTAAAGCAGGTGGAGAGGTTGCTAGTAATACTAGAAAAGATATAGAAGAGAAACTTGGAGAGAAAGTTATTAGTAAAGATAATAATCTTAATTATCAATATATAGACGATAATAAAAAGTTAGAAAGTACTGTGTCTTAACAACATTCATCCAGTTGCTCTAATCAGGACACTTGCTACTAAACCTGATATATTACTTTTAGATGAACCATTTTCAGCTTTGGATGCAATGACTAGAGTAATGCTTGCAGATGATGTTTATAAGATGGTTAAAGACTTAGGTAAAACTGCTATTATGGTAACTCACGATTTATCAGAAGCTTTGAGCGTAGGTGATAAAGTTGTTGTACTTACGAAAAGACCTTGTGTTGTTAAAAAAATCTATGATATTAATTATAAGAATCGTTCTACTCCATTTAATAATAGAAAAGAAAAAGAATTTAATTACTATTATGAAAAGATATGGAGAGATTTAGATGTCAAACTATAGTGAGGAACATAAAGAATTTCTTAAGAAGAAGAAAAAAGAGAAAATTATTGTTATTAGTTTTCAAATATTAATATTACTAGTGTTCATTTTAGGATGGGAACTATTAGCAAGGTTTAATCTTATTAATACTTTTCTTTTATCTAGTCCTAGTCTAGTACTTAAAACTTTAGGAAGTCTATTCACTGATAATGATTTATTAGTACATATAGGTATTACTTTATATGAGACTGTAGTTAGCTTTTTAGTAGTTACAATTATTTCTTTGTTAGTCTCTACTCTATTTTGGTTTTCTAAGAGGTTAGCAAAGATACTTGATCCTTATTTAACTGTTTTAAATTCGCTACCTAAAGTGGCTCTTGGACCTTTAATTATTATCTGGGTAGGAGCTAGTACTAATTCTATTATCTTTATGGCTTTATTAATCTCTTTATTCTTGTCTATTATAAATGTTTATCATAATTTTAAAGAAACTGATAGTAACTATATTACTTTACTTAGAAGTTTAGGGGCTAGTAAGTTACAGATATTTATGAAGGCAGTTATACCATCTAATCTATCTAATATTATTAACAACCTTAAAATTAATGTGAGTATGTGCTATATAGGTGTAATTATGGGTGAACTTCTTGTATCAAAAAAAGGACTAGGATATTTAATAATGTATGGTACTCAAGTATTTAATATAGACCTTGTCATTGCTTCTGTTATTGTTCTAGGGGTCTTAGCTTTCTTATTCTATTATCTTGTTTGTTTACTTGAGAAATTTATACAAAAGAAAACTGTTAACTGAGAAAGTTAGCAGTTTTTGACATTATTTTATCATTTCCCAACTTTTAAAATATATACATTCTAAATTATAGTTGAATTTAATTTCATATATCCCATCAAATTCTTGACTATTTTGCTTCAAAGTCCATTCTGCTATTATGGTATTTCCATCTATTGCTAATAATTTAATATCAATGCTTTCTATATCTTCATCTTTTATATGCTGCCATTCTTGGTTAATTTCTTGAATAGTTGTATATGGTTTCATAAATGGGGTTTCTTGATAAAAAGTTGTTTTAGTAAATAATGATACTGCACTTTCTATATCTTTATTAAACCAATATGTTTTTAATTTATTTAACCATTCTTCCGCATATTTTCTATTCATGCTATCACTCCTCGTATAATAGTTTTTAAATTAATAATTTACTTTTTAGTTTTTTTGGCTAAAAATCCCATAAACTGTGGTATCTCATGAAATCTATTATAATATGCTTCATCTATTTCTTTGCACTCATCAATACATCTTGACTCTTTAAAATCTTCAACTACAAAGTTATTGTGTTTAAGTATCTCAAAATAATATGATGGTGGAGCTATAAACTCTTCTAGCACCTCATTATCTTTAAAATGATTTACTTGTTTTGTATGAGACATATATTTTCCTAGTACTTGTTTACCATCATTACCGGCTTCAAATCCTATAACATGATAATTACTACCATTATAATTAATTTTTTCAGTGGCAAATCTCATAGGGTGACCAACAGAAAATAAGACTTGACCATTATCATCCAATACTCTATATAATTCTTTAAAGACTTTATCTTTATCTTCTACATGAGTAATTGCTAAACTACTAAAAATAAAATCAAATTCATTTTCTTTAAAATCACTATTTGCACAGTCCGGCTGATTATATATTAATCAGTCGTTTCTTTAGTTTCAAATAAATCTCTATATTTCAAAGTTACTTTAGTATTTAATGCTAATTCTAATAGTATTTTTACTTTTTCTAGTTTAT
>CASEWH010000114.1 GCA_949291575.1 uncultured bacterium | reverse complement strand
TTAAACATATCTTGTACTTTTAGGTCTTCTGTTACTATAATATCATGCTCATCTACTGTTTCATTAGCAATGTCATTTAAATAATGTTTTCTATAATTCTTTATCTTAGCATGTACTCTTGCTATCTTCTCCTTTGTCTTTAAATAATTCTTACTACCTTTTTATCTTCTTGATAATTCTCTTTGTAATCTTTTTAATCTCTTTTCATATTTCATTAATATATAATCATAACTATATTTAACACCATCACTTGTTATAACTAAATCTTTTATACCTAAATCTATACCTACTATACTAGTAGGTATTGCTTTTTCTATTAAGATATCTCCTACTACAACTACACTAACATAATACTTATTAGTTGTTTCTCTTGATATAGTTGCATTTAATATCTTTCCTTCTATTCTTTCTCTATTTCTATATCCTCTTATTTTTACTTTACCTAGTTTAGGTAATTTTATAAATCTAGTTAGTAAATCTACTTCTATATTACTATATTCTTTTTCTTTATATGTACCTCTTACACAACTAGTTCTATAAGACTGTCTACTAAATTTACTTTTAAAGTTAGGATAACCTTTTCTTTTAGCATAATAATCATTAAAAGCTTTACATAAATCATCTACAGCAGAACATAATACGCTTGAATCCACTTCTTTGAGAAATTCATTTTCTTCTTTTAATTTAGGTAAATCTTTATGTAACTCAAATTTAGTTTTACCATTATTATCTTTTAAATAATTAAGATAATAATTATATACAAAACGTTTACAACCTAAAGTCTTATTAATTAATGCCTTTTGGTCATCTGTTGGATATAACCTAAATTTATATGCTTTATATATCTCCATAATGTGAACCTCCCTTTAGTAACTTAAGTGTACTTTATAGAAGATATGTTTGTCAATACATAAATTCGATTTCTTTTCAAAAAAAACTTTCCTTATATATAGAAAAGGAACTAAAATTCCTAAATAAGAAAAAATATATAATTAATAGCAGTGCTAATAGATTATATAACATAGTGAAAAACAAGCAGAATCATCCTATTTCTAAAAGATGTTGCAACTTTAAATTATTAGAAGAAAAATGTATGGAATATGAAAACTTACTATTAGAAACTAGTTAAGAAAGAGTTTTATTCTCTTTCTTATTTTTCACTTCTCGCTTCATTTAAAAGAGTATCAAGTGTTACTAAAGTAAAACCTCTTTGTTTTATATAGTTTATTAATACTTTTAATTCAGAGACATTAGACTCAGTTAATTTAACACTTATTATACTACCACTTCTTAAGTTACCTTTAGCACTACTATAAATATTACTATCTAGTCTTAAAGTAGGTATAATAGTATGCATAGATAACTTACTACATAAATTTAATACTTCTTCATTATCATAAGTTGCATAACAATATTTAGGAGTAGTACTAGTAAGTGTTTTTATCTTATCAATAGATGCTTTAAATAAAAGTTCATCATAGGCTTTATCATAACTAAGTACTTCTACTTCATTACCATTTACTACAGCTTGGCTTACAAATGATGTATTACTATCAGTAAATTTACCATCTATAAAAAATGTTCCTACTACTCCCATATCTTTTAAAACATTTAAAACATTACTAGTATAACTACTATCATCAACAGCAAAGACTAAAGCAATATTAGTGCTTATACCATTACCACTACTTATATATTTATCATAATAATCATCTATCGATATATTAGGTTCAACTTCTTCAAATACTAATAGAGCATCATTATAACTACCATACCCTTTCATCTTAGTAAAGCTTTCTTCTAAATCTATAACAAGACCATTATAACCCGGTATTAAGTAGTCCCCTTCTACCTTAGCATTAATCGCTTCTTCTTCCTTACCACTACCCTTATCTTTTATTTCTTTCATAATTGGATCATTAGATTCTAATAACACAATTGCCTTTTCTGTATAATAAAAAGAAAAAAGAACAAGTAAAGATACAAATATTACTTCTATAACCTTTTTAATAAGAACCACCTCTATAAAATTTTATTATAGATATGAATAAATTATTCTAAGGATATAGAGCAAAATATGCATCACTTGCTCTTTTACTAATTCTTCTAGTAACTAGAGTTGAATAACTATTTCTTGGATTTTCCCAAGTAGAATCAGGGCTTGTTACTGTTATAGACATTTTAGGACTATTTGTTGGAGCATAACCTACAAAGGCAGTTGAAACTGTATCTGTATCATTAATATCATCATCATTAGTATCTGTAGCACTCTGACTCGTTCCAGTCTTACCTGATGGATCATGAGAATCATCTATATAACCTACTCCTAGTCCATAACTTTTATTCATAACAGCATAGAACCCTTCTTTAACTCTATTTAAATATTCAGGAGTTGTATTAACTGTATTTAAAACATTAACATCAAAAGTATATATTAAATCCCCTAAACTTTCATCATCAGTAGAAGCATGTACTTCTTTTAATAGATGAGGTTGTAATCTACTACCACCATTTGCAAACGTTGAAATATACTGTGATAACTGTATTGGTGTATATGTATCATATTGTCCCATTACAAAGTCAAGTAAAAGTCCTGGAGCTTTATTACTACTAGTATATCCTAAAGATTCTACTGGTAAATCTATTTCTGTTTCAACACCAAGTCCAAACTCTTTAAAAGTATTTCTATAAATATCAAAAGCTTCTTCATTAATTACTAATGGCTTATTATATTGATAAGTTGCACCTGCTACTTTCATCGCTGTTTTAAACTGATAAACATTACTAGATAAAGCAAGAGCATCTATATCATTAATTCTACCTAGTGTCCTCCAAGAACATTTCTGTGGAGTTCCTGCTATTTTAATACATTCATCTACTTGATAATCTCCTGGTTTAATAGCACCTGTATTATACCCTACTAACATACTAGCACCTTTAACAACAGAACCACTTGTCATTGGATCAGTCATAATACCAGTAGTACAATCTACTGTCTTATAACCTCCATTACCATCACTAACAACTTGCCTTCCAGCCATAGCAAGTATCTCTCCTGTATTAGGATCTTGTATCACTGCATAACTTCTATTATAATACTCTGTATTTGGTTGTCCTTTAGTAGCAAGTATTTCTTCATTTAATATTGCTTCTAATTGTTGTTGTAATTCTATATCAATAGTAAGTACTATATCATTACCTCTTTTGCCTTCTGAAACTAGCTCTAACTCATGAGAATTAACTGTCTTATAAATAGCTTTAGTCCCTTTTAAATATTCTTCATACTGCTCTTCTAAATAACTAGTACCAACTATATCATTTAGTGAATATCCTTTAGCAAGATATTCATCTTTCTCTTCACTAGGAATAGTCCCAACATTACCTAAAATAGTTCTAAAAGTATCTCCATAATTATAAACTCTCTCCCAATCTAGTTTTGTATTAAAACCAGGTAAATCTTCATTATTCTCTGCTATATAAGCATATTCTTCATCAGTAACATCTTCATTTTTTATAACTTTATCATCATAAGAGTATCCCTTATTCATCAAATAATATAAATAGCTAGCTTTAACATCTTCTTCTGTAAAAGCATTCAACTCTTCATTTGTCACTCTTTCTATTTTAAGTTCATATATATCATCACTATCTAATTTTCTTTGTTCATACTTTTCCCATTCTTTATCAGTTATTCTATCATCCATATCACTACTATTCTTAGCGACAAAAAACTCTCTTTTATTTCTATCAGACACTTTATCATAATCTAGACTAAGATGACTAGAAACTTTATAAGCAAGTGCTATTTCTTCTTTAGTCCCTCTACTTTTATCTTTATTATAATAAATTGTCTTAACTGCTTTATTATCAACTATTACTTTTCCATTACGATCAAGTATTCTACCACGTGGAGAACTAGGTCCTTCTACTACTGTGGTAGCAAGAGTCGTAAGTTCTTCTTGATAATAAGACTGTTCTCTTAACATTACATGATAAAGTCTAAGTGTTATTACTAAAAATAAAACAACTAAAACACTACCTAAAAAGAAAAATCTTTTCTTATAAGTATTACCATTAACAGTATATTTTCTTTCTCTTCTATTAATGTTTTTCTTATTAACTTTCTGTTTTATTCTCAAACTACAACACCTTCTTTCCTTACTAGTTTATCACATATTTTTTATTTTACTACATATAAATTAAATAAAGGTGATAAAAATGATAGAAAGAATAATTAAAAATAATATTAAAGTATTAAATCCTCATTTAGTAATGGGATACTTAGAAAGTAAAAATATTTATCCAACAGAAGATGAAGCGATTGTTATTTGTAACTTTTTAAAAGAAAATTATAATATTTTATTAAAAGATAACAGTATTTTACTTAATTTAAGAGGTAATATTAGAGATGAAATATATAGTGGAGTGTCAACTATTATTATGAATTTAAAGAATACTTATCTCTAAAAAGAAAAACTATGATATAATTTATCGTAGGAGAGATTATTATGAATAAAAAAGGATTCACATTAATTGAATTAATCGCTACTATTGTAATAATGGCATTAATACTTATTATGGTAATGCCATCAATAACTGCATTAATAAACAATAACGAAGATAAGTCTTATGAATATTATGGCGATAGTTTAATGGAAGCAGCAGAAATATTTGTAGGAAGAGAAGGAGAAGATATAACAAGTCTTGGTACTTTGAATTTTACAGGATGCATAGATATTACTTATCAAGATCTAATTAATAGTGATTTAATTAAACCATATTCTGATGAGAATATAAATTGTACTAATGCTAAAGTTAGATATACTAAAGAACGTAATAAAGAAAGTTATAGTATAAATCTAACTTGTAGAGATACTACAACAGGAGAAACAGTATATAGTGTAAATAATATTCCAAATACTACTTGTACTGTTACTGCTTACTAAGACTTCTAATCAAAGATATTTCTTCTTTATATGGAGCTTTCCCATCTATATAAGGTGTTTCTAATATTTTAGGAACATCTTTTAATTTATCACAATCTATTACTTTTATTAAGGTGTCTAAACCTATAGTACCTTTACCAATATTTTCATGTCTATCTTTATGAGATGAAATAGTATTCTTACTATCGTTAATATGAATACATCTAATTTTATCTATACCAATAAGTTTATCAAAAGAGTCTAAAACTTCATCGATAGTTTTAAGATCATAACCAGCATCATTTAAATGACAAGTATCTAAACAAACACCTATTCTATTTTTCTTAGAGACTCCATCTATAATAGCTTTTATCTCTTCAAAGTTTCTACCTACTTCACTACCCTTACCAGCCATAGTTTCAAGAAGAATCATGACATCACTATTATCTTTATCTAAAACAATATTAAGAGCTTTAATAATATTTGATATACCAGTTTCTACTCCTTGTCCTACATGAGAACCTGGATGCAATACTAAATATTTAAAACCAAATGTATCTACACGTTTTAACTCTTCACTTAAAAAGTTACAAGAAAAGTTAAATTTACTTTCATCTCCATTAGCAAGATTAATGATATAAGGAGCATGAACTATTACATTATTCTTATCAATACTATTATCTTCCATCAAAGTATAAGCTTTCTTAACATTATCTAAGTCTATACTACTTCTAATAGTATTTTGAGGAGCACCTGTATAAAACATAAAAGTATTCGCTCCATAACTTAAAGCTTCTTCTACACTTCCAACAAGGCCAGAATCTTTTTTATATCCTACATGAGAACCTATTATTAACATAAACATCCTTCTTTCTAAAACAATTATATAAGTTAAAAAGAAAAAACGTCAAGAGTATGACGATTTTTCTTCTATTGTAAGGCAATTTCAAAAGGTTGTTCTTTAGTACCTGTACCTCCGGAAATTGAGACGCTAGATTTTAGATTTACAGAAGGCCGGACGTCGCTCGTGTAAGACGGACTATAGTTGACCGCGTTACCACGGTTGTGGACGCTATGCACGTTTGACGTACTATATGGTGTTAAGGTCCAATAGTTTGTATTATTACCATATCTATCAAATTGCCCTGACATTAATTCTCCAAAACGAAGTAAGCCTACTTTAGCTTCTGTAGTTGAACTAGTTAAACTACTCATAACAGTATCTGTATATTTGGCTAATTTATATGAGGCACCACTTCCTACAGTACCTAAATACCACGTTGTACTATCTTCTATCATATCACTATATATACTGTCAACATAACTTGTTAAATATTCTCCATTTAAGAAGGTTCCTATTGTATTTGTATTTGAATAATTTACGTTACTATTACGGTCAAAAGCACTCTTTATAAAACTTCCTCTACTTTTTAATGGCTCAGCACTGGTTATCTTAGTTAAGCCTTCTATTTCATGACTTACTATTCGATAAAGATTATTCTCATCATTGCCAAATCTTATATATTCGCCACTATATCTTGTATTTAACAAAGTTCCTGATAAATTATTATCATTATCTTCTTCTAAACGATATGGATTATCTACTGTTCCATTACCATCTACGATACGAACGCTAGATTTTAGATTTATTGATGGCCGCACGCCAAGCGTGTCAGACGGACTATTGCTGTACGCGTTACCACTGTTGTTGACGTAACGCACGATTGACGCACTGTCTGGTGTTAAAGTCCACCAATAAAGTCCATTATTTAAATAACCATTTGTTTCTCCATTATTACTAGACTGATACTCATACATATTTAAAAGTCCTACTGCATCTGTTACTATTGTACCACTATTGCTAGGTCTTGTTATACTTCCTAAGCTAGTTGCATCCAACGTTGCGTTCCATTTAGCATCAGTCACAATAAAATTCTCATAATCTCTTAAATTACCTAAGAAACCATCGACGCTAGTATCATTTAACCAATCTTCCATATAACTTCCTTCAAATGCTGTACTACCACTTGAATAATTAATTGCACTTATATTCCACTGGGTTACTAACTTAGTTGTTCCTGATTTATTTACTGACACCGCTCTCCATAACTTACCACTATACCAGATATAATTATTAGGATCTTCTCCTGTTATAAATGTATCTGTTCCATCATCATATTGGTTATCTTTTGATATATTAGATAATAATACTTCATTTGCAGGTGCATTTAATAAAGGCATCTTATCTCCATCTTTACCATATACATTTATTTGTACTGAGAATTGTAATCCTCCTCCATCACCTTGAGGATTATATTCTTCTGTTACATACATTCTAAGCCTATATCTATTACTTTCACTACTACTCATACTACTTGTATATAAACTCATCTCTCCTGATGAACGTCCTGTATAACTATTGGAACTCTCTTCTTCATTATAAGTTTCTGGTGTCATTAATTCTTCTTCACCAGCATCTGTTAGTCTAGTTAGATATAATTTAATATTAGAACCATCTATCTTTCTATCACTTGTTGTTACATCTTTTGCACTTATCTCATAGTTAATATTAACATCTCCTGCTATCTTACTACTTACTGTAAAATCAAAATACTCCCCTTCTGTTAATCTTACTTTACCAGTTGCATCTGTTGTTGGTAAGGCTCCACTTAAACTTATTGTATTATCTGTTTCAGTATATGTCATTGTAATAGAACCTGTCGTTATAGAGTTTACTTTACTTCCTGTTTTACTATAACTAAAGGCAGCATAACTTACTCCTACTATCGCTAGTATCATTACTACTAACACTACTATTATTATAATATTTTCCTTTTTCTTC
>CASEWH010000113.1 GCA_949291575.1 uncultured bacterium | reverse complement strand
GAAGAAAAAGGAAAATATTATAATAATAGTAGTGTTAGTAGTAATGATACTAGCGATAGTAGGAGTAAGTTATGCTGCCTTTAGTTATAGTAAAACAGGAAGTAAAGTAAACTCTATAACGACAGGTTCTATTACAATGACTTATACTGAAACAGATAATACAATAAGTTTAAGTGGAGCCTTACCAACAACAGATAAGACAGGTACTGTTAGATTAAATCCAGGAGAGTACTTTGATTTTAGTGTAAGTAGTGAAATAACAGGAGATGTAAATATCAACTATGAGATAAGTGCTAAAAAAGAAGATGGTAATACTATAGATGGTAGATATATAAAGTTATATTTAACTAGATTAACAGATGATGGAGAAGAAGCTTTAATGGTACCTGAAACATATAATGAAGAGAGTAGTGCTAATGATTATACAGGAAGACCAGTAAATGAGATGAGTTTATATACAAGTAGTATGAATAGTAGTGAAAGTAATAACTATAGGTTAAGAATGTATGTAGATGAGAGTTATAATCCTCAAGGAGATGGAGGAGGATTAACATTTAGTGTAAGAATAAATGTATATGGAAAAGCAGGAGATAAACCACCAACAGCAGTAGATACATTACTTGCTAAAGTAAATGCTGAAGATTTAGACTATAATAGTGCAACAACAGAACAACAAAAAGAAATGTGGACATTTACTCATCCTGCAACAGAACAAACAGAAGCTTTAACTGATTATAGATATATAGGGGCTAATCCTAATAATTATGTATCTTTTAATAATGAAGTTTGGAGAATAATAGGAGTTTTCAATGTAGATGATGGAACAGGTAAAATGGAACAAAGACTAAAGTTAATAAGAAATGAATCTATTGGAAATTACTCTTGGGATAACAAGAATACAAGTACAGGAGCAGAAGCTGCTTATGGAAAAAATAACTGGACAGATGCAAGACTTAATTATCTTTTGAATCCTGGACATGAAAATGAATTTGCAGGAGGAAGTTTATATTGGAACAGCAGTAGTGGTACTTGTTATAGTGGTGCTGATAATGCCACAGTATCTTGTGACTTTACAAGTATTGGATTAAAGCAAGAAGCAAGAAATATGATAGGTGATACACTTTGGTATTTAGGCGGAAACATTGATACTAATGATAATATATCAAAGTTAACCACACATTTTTATGCTTATGAAAGAGGAAATACGGTATATAGTGGAAGAAACACATCGTGGACTGGCAAAGTAGGACTAATGTATTCAAGTGATTATGGATATGCTACAAGTGGCGGAACAATTACTGATAGAAATACCTGTTTAAATAAAGAATTATACAACTGGGATAGTTTAAGTGATTGTTACAATAATAACTGGATGTTTAATTCAGATTATCAGTGGACTATTTCGATAGGAAATACTTCTTCAATTACTGTATTTAGTTTAGGTAATACAGGTTATATCGCACCGAGTGATGCTCAAAATTTTTATGGGATTCGACCAGCCGTATTTCTAAAATCAACTGTTAAAATAGCTGATGGTGATGGAAGTAGTAGTAATCCATACATTTTGCAAAGTTAAAAGGTAGTGTCAATACCTTTTTTCTTTTTGTTTACAACTTTTCTGTCAAGTAATTTATTTGTCTAATTAAATATCCCTTATTTTATTTACATTTTTTATATTTTTGTGTAACATATAATTAAGCAGTGGTAGACTGTGGGGAAAAGTGGGGGATAAATATGTTTATAGGAGAGTTTCATCATAATATCGATGATAAAGGTAGAATTGCTATACCATCTAAATATCGTGATATATTAGGTAATAACTTTATTATTACTCGTGGTATAGAGCATTGTATTTATGTTTATCCTAATGATACTTTTAACCGCATTGTTACAAAATTAGAAAGCTTACCATTTACTAAAAAAGATGCTAGAGCTTTCACACGCTTCTTTATGTCTGGTGCTACTGCCATTGAACTTGATAAACAGGGAAGAGCTAATATTCCAAGTCCCCTTGTTAGTTATGCTAATCTATCTAAAAAATGTGTAATTGTAGGAACGGGAGATAGACTAGAAATATGGGATGAGGATGTCTTCAATGAGTTTATGAGTTCTTGTAATGATGAAATGTCCGATATTGCTGAAAACTTATTTGAGGAGAAGATATAATGCATGAATCAGTATTACTTAATGAAGTGGTTGAATCCTTAAATTTAAAAGATAACACTATTGCTGTTGATATGACTTTAGGCTTTGCAGGACATAGTAGTCAAATTTTAAAAAGAATTAAAAATGGGTATCTATTCGCCTTTGACCAAGACGAGGAAGCACTTGCCTATAGTAAAGATAAACTTTCTACTATCGGTAAAAACTTCCAAATAATTGATTCTAACTTTGTCTATGCTAAAGATAAATTAAAATCATTAGGTGTAGAGAAAGTAGATGCTATCCTTTATGATCTTGGAGTATCAAGTCCTCAATTAGATGAAGACTATCGTGGCTTCTCTTATAGATTTGATGCTCCCCTTGATATGAGGATGGATAAAGATAATAAGTTAAATGCTAAATTAATAGTTAATACTTATAGTTATGAAGAGTTAAAGAGAATCTTTAAAGATTATGGTGAAAGTAAGTTTTCATCATCTATCGCTAGAAATATTGTTAAGTATAGAGAGACTAAGAAAATCGAAACTACTTTAGAATTAGTAGATATTATTAAATCATCTGTTCCTTATAAAGAGAGAGTTAAAAAACATCCTGCTAAACAAATATTTCAAGCTTTAAGAATAGAAGTTAATGATGAATTAAACGTTTTAAAGAAATCTCTTGATGATAGTTTATCTATGTTAAATATTAATGGAAGAATTGCTGTTATAACATTCCATTCTTTAGAAGATAAAATAGTAAAGAAAAAGTTTAATGAAATGTGTGAGATAGATCCTTTATCTAAAGGATTACCTAATATACCTATAGATAAATTACCAGACTTTAAATTAATTACTAAAAAAGGAATAAAAGCTAGTAGTAAAGAGTTAGCTTTAAATAATAGAGCTCATTCTGCTACACTTAGAGTAATAGAAAGAATAAAATAGGAGGAATACTTATGGCTAAGAGAAAAGTAGTAAAAAGAGTTAAGATGAGTAAGTTTGAACGTCTTATTTATACATTTGCATTAGTATTAGCGATTAGTGCACCTCTAACAATAGTATTTTCTAAAGCAACTTTGTCTAAAATAAACTTTGAAGTTGAAAAAACTAAAAAAGAAATAAGTGAACAAACTAAAACTAATGAAAGTTTATCTATGAAAATAAATGAGTTAGCATCATTAGATAAAATAGAAGAAGTTGCCAAAGAACAAGGATTAAGTTATAATAATGATAACATTAAAAATATCGATGAATAATAGGAAGTGGTAAACTTGAAAAGAAAAAAGAGAAGGAAAAATAATATTAGATATAGCAAACTTTTAATAATTACTTCTCTTTTTTTGTTTGCTCTAATGATTGCAAGAGTAACTCAACTAGCTTTAGCAGAGGAAGTGGATGATACAAATTTACAAGCTTTAGCAAGAAGGCGTACCACAAAAACAGATATTATAAAAGCAGAGCGGGGTAATATTTATAGTAGTGATGGAGAAGCTTTAGCACAAAATGTTTCTTCATACAAGTTAATCGCTTACCTTTCTCCATCTAGAACTACTGATGAAGATAATCCACAGCATGTAGTAGATAAAGAAAAAACTGCTAGAGAACTAGCACCTATTCTTGGTGTTAGTGAAGAAGAGATTCTTAAATATCTTAGTAAAGAAGGAGTTTATCAAACAGAATTTGGTAATGCTGGTAAAGGACTTACAGAACTTACTAAAGAGAAGATAGAAGCTTTAAATTTACCAGGAATAGACTTTATAGAAAGCTTTAAAAGATATTATCCTAAAGGAGACTTTGCTTCCTATATCCTAGGTTATGCTAAAGAAGAAGTTACTACTAATGAAGATGGAGAAGAAGAGACTACCATGACTGGGGAGATGGGTATTGAAAAGTATTATGATAGTACCTTAAAAGGAGAAGATGGTTATACTACCTATCAAAAAGATTTACGAGGGTTTAAAATAGCAGGTACTAATGAAATAAGTAAAGAAGCTAGTGATGGTAAAGATATATATTTAACTATTAATAGTAGTATTCAGTTCTTTGTAGAACAAGCTTTGAGTGAAGCGGAAGCTAACTATAATTATGAATGGTTTACAATCATGATAGCAGATGCTAAGACAGGAGCAATACTAGCATCTAGTACATCTCCATCCTTTGATCCTAATAAAAGAGATATTACTAATTACTTAGATATGAATGTTTCAAGTCCATATGAGCCTGGTTCTACTATGAAGATATTTACTTATATGGCTGCTATGGAACAAGGCGTTTATAATGGTAATGAAATATATCACTCTGGTGTTTATGTAACAAGTGATGGAACTGAAATAGGAGATCATAATAGAGCAGGTTGGGGAGATATTACTTTTGATAAAGGTTTCGCTTTATCAAGTAACGTTGGTGTTATTAATCTAATAGATCGTCATTTATCTGCAGATATTCTTAGAAGTTACTTTAAGAAACTAGGATTTAGTAAAAAAACAGGTATTGAACTTCCTAATGAAGCGACAGGTGAACTAGATTTTAAATATGAAACAGAGATATTTAATGCTGGATTTGGACAAGGTATTACAACAACCCCTATTCAAAATATTCAAGCTTTAACTTCTCTTACTAATGGGGGAGTTATGTTAAAACCTTATTTAGTTGAAAAAATAGTAGATCCTGATACTGGAGAAACTGTTTATGAAGGAAAAAGAACAGAAGTAGATACTGTAGCAAGTGAAACTACTGTTAATAAGATTAGACAGTTAATGTGGGATACTGTTAATACTCCTGGTATGACAGGTGCAGGATATCGTCTTGATGGTTATAATTTAATAGGTAAGACTGGTACAGCGCAAATAGCAGATGAAAATGGAGGGGGTTACTTAACTGGGGCATCCGATATTATTTCATCATTTGCAGGAATTTATCCTAATGATGATCCTAAAGTTATAATCTATGCTTCAGTTAAAAGACCTGATGGTGGTAATCAAAAAGTGATTTGGACAGCTATTAAAGATATAGTTGTTAATATAAGTAAATACTATGGAACAGATCCTGATACTACGAGTGAAGAAGAATTAGTTGAATATAGTTTAACATCTTATAAAAACAAAGATACAACATCATCAAAAAGTGAATTAGAAAGTATGGGAATGTATGTAACTGTTATAGGTAATGGTAATAAAGTAACTAAGCAATATCCTTCTAAAGGGGATAGAGTAACTTCAGGTACAAAAGTTTTTCTTATTACTAATGATAGCAATTTAACTGTTCCAGATGTGAATGGTCTTTCTAGTAAACAAGCAGAAGACTTATTAAAACTTCTAGGGATTAGTGTTAAATTAGAAGGTAATGGTTATGTTACAGGTCAAAGTATTGGTGCTGGTACTGCTATAACAGATAATATGGAAATAACTTTAACTTTAAGTCCTAAATTTTAAAAGAAATGTCTTATTGATATTTCTTTTATTGTCCTCTATAATAAAATCAAGGTGATTTATATGATGTTAAGCGAATTAGATTTTATGACTTTATTGTTGCAAGAGATGAAAAATAATAAAGAGAATAGTTTTAATGAAATAGTTTTAGAAAAAGATTTATTTTATTACAGAACAAATAAAAAATATAGTAGTTTATTTACAAAAATTCCTAATAAAACCAATAATATACTAGATTTATCTAAGTCTATAGAGTATTTAAATACTATGAATTGTGTTATAAAAAATAAATATGTACCATATGAATTTAAAATTTCCCCCAATATTAATAATCTATGTATACCAATAAATAATAAATATAATGATTTATTAAAAAACTTGTAGAAGAATATCTAACAAAAGAGAAAATAACTAAAAAAAATCCTATAAAGTTAAAGATATATTCAATAAATCCTAATAATTATTATAAAATTGTTAGTGGGACTTCAAAATATGAAACAGAAGTAGAGTGGCATCTTATAATAGATTCTAAAGCTGATATAGAAATTGGTACTTTAACAACAAATAGTGTTTTAAGTTTTTGTAGCGATTCTGTTAACTTCTATAATTTGTTAAGATTAAGAGATAGTACAAGTTTAAAATTACAGGTTAAGCAGTCAGATTTTGCTATAATGCAAGGATTTGATAATCAAAAATTGAAGTCTGCTATTATATATACGGAAACTTTAGATAAGAACTATTTAGAACAATTGGTAGATACTGCTACTAGTACTGATAGAGAAATTAATCCTAATATAAAAGTATTGACCTTAAGTAATCACAATAGTTGTTAAAAAAACTTGTTAAAAAATCATTAATTATGTATAATTAATTTATAGAGTAAGAAAGGGTAAATGAACTTTGTGGCAGAAAGGTAGTGGTGTTAATTCATGAATCATATCTATACAGGTCTTGATATAGGAAATGGTGAAATTAAAATAGTAGTAGTAAATGCTAATAATAGCAATTACCATGTTTTAGCATCTACCTCAGTTAAGACATTAGGGTTAAAGAAAAATACAATTTATGATGAGAAAAAACTAAAAAACTCTCTTTTAAGAGCTTTAAAAATTACAGAAGAAAAGATAGGAATGAAAATAATAGAAGTAATATTAACTTTACCTGCCAATAGAGCTAGTATGACTATAGAAAGTGGACTTGTTAATATAAGAGGAGAGAAAGTTACTGGTAAAGATATAGAGAATGTTATTCGTGATACTGTAGAGGATACTTATGATAATACAAGGGAGCTTATTAGTTGTTTACCGATATCTTTTACTGTAGATGATGAAGCTAGTGTTATTAATCCTTTAGGAGAAGTTGGAGAAAAATTGTTCTTAAAGGCAGTAGTTGCAACTTCCCCAAAAGAAGAAATCTATCCTTTTATAAATCTTGTTAGAAGTGTAGGTATAAATATAACAGATATTATTTATAATACCCAAGGAGATTATTATACTATTGCTACTAAAGAATTAGATAGAAAAATGGGCGCTATTATTAATATAGGTGCTGATATTACTAGTGTTGGAGTTTTTAATAAAGGTATAATGATTAAAAACTCATATATTCCTGTTGGAAGTAGTAGTGTTGATAAAGATATTTCTTTTATTTATAAAGTAGATTTAAAAGAAGCAAGAAAGTTGAAAGAAACTTTTGCTTTAACTTCAGCTAGATATGCAGATAACAATGATGATATTACAGTAATAGATAAAGAAAATAAAAAAATAACTATAAATCAAACACAAATATCAGAAGTTATTGAATCAAGAATAAAAGAAATCTTAAAACTTGCAAAAAATGAAATAAATCGCTTAACAAAAAGAGAAATAAGTTATATAATTGTAGTAGGTGGTATTAGCGAACTTGCAGGATTCAACTATGTTGTTGAAGAAACTTTAGGAAGAAGTGCTAGTTGTTTTAATATGACTACAATCGGTGCAAGACATAATAAATATACAAGTGTCTTTGGTGCTTGTAAATATTTTGATAAGAAATGCATGTTAAAAGAGAAAGATATAAATATGTTTAGTCTTGATGAAATAGATAATTTTATATCACCTAAAAAGAAAAATATGAATAATGATAATATGACAAATAAATTTTTTGGTCACTTTTTTGATAACTAATTAAGGAGGAACAAACATGGGAAACGGACTAGAAATGGATCAATTAGCGAAAATAAAAGTAATCGGCTGTGGCGGCGGTGGCGGTAATGCTGTCAATAGAATGGTAGAATCTGGTGTTAAAGGAGTAGAGTTTATAGTTGCTAATACTGATTTACAAGTATTAAATAATTCTAAAGCAGATGTTAAAATTCAATTAGGAGCTAATCTTACTGATGGACTAGGAGCAGGTTCTCGTCCTGATATTGGTAGAGAAGCAGCTTTAGAATCTAAAAAAGAAATAGAAGATGCTTTGACTGGCGCTGATATGGTATTTATTACTTGTGGAATGGGTGGTGGAACAGGTACAGGTGCTGCCCCTGTAGTTGCCGAAATCGCTCAAGCATTAGGGGCTTTAACTGTTGCAATAGTAACTAAGCCATTTACTTTTGAAGGTAAGAAAAGAATGGATAATGCTATACAAGGTTTAGCAGAACTTGAAAAGCATGTTGATACATTAATTGTTATACCTAATGATAGGTTAAGAGAAATTATTGATAAAACTACACCAATGTTAGAAGCATTTAAAGAAGTAGATAATGTACTTAGACGTGGTGTTCAATCTATATCTGACTTAATAGCAGTAGTTGGACTTGTTAACCTTGACTTTGCTGATGTTCAATCAGTTATGAAGGATTCAGGTCGTGCTATTATAGGTATTGGTATTGGAGTAGGAGAGGAAAGAGCAATTGAAGCAGCTAAACAAGCCGTATCTAGTCCATTATTAGAGACAAGTATAACTGGTGCTACTGATGCTATTATTAATATAACAGGTGGTGTTAATTTAACACTATTTGAAGCAGAACAAGCTGCGGAAGTTGTTAGAGCAGCATCTGGTAATGATATTAATACAATCTTTGGTTCTGTAATTAATGAAAACTTATCAGACGAAGTAATTGTAACAGTAATTGCTACAGGTTTTAATAAAGAAGAGGGAGAGACAAAACAACCAATATTCTCTAATGCTGCTCCTTCTACATCTAGAAGAAGAAGTGAAGAAATATCTTATGTAGCTACTATGCCTCAAAGTGGGCAAGATGATGAAGACGATGATGGCGGTGAATTATTAGATGATACAGATTATGATTTTCCTCCATTCTTGAGAGATAAAAATTTTTAAGATAAATAGAAGTTAATATAAGAAACGACAAATTATTCGTTTCTTTTTTTATATACTTAAAACGGTGGTAGGAATGAAAGTATATTTAGATCTAATATTCTTTATTAATTTCATGTTTGATTTACTCCTTTTAATGACAGTTAGTATAGAGTGTAAAGTCTTTTCTAAAAAAAGAAGATTACTTATATCTTCATTTCTAGGAAGTCTTAGTACTTTCCTTTTATTCCTACCCTTAAATAATTTTTCTTTATTTCTTTTTAAAGTAGTAATAAGTATTATTATGATTATAGTTGGTTTCAAAATAACATCTAAGGAACTGTTTTTTTCTCTTATGAAGAGTCTTTATGGTAATAGTATTATCTTAGGAGGACTTATCTACTTTTTAAATAATCAGTTTAGTTATAAACAAAAGGGATTTATCTTTATCCATGATGGGACTAGTTTAAATTTAATAATTATCTTAATAAGCAGTCCTATAATCTTTTATCTATATCATAAAATGATGAAAAATGAAAAGAAGAAAAGAGAACTACTTCATAGTGTATCTATTAGATGTAAAAAAGGTACTATTAATACATTAGGATTCTTAGATACAGGTAATAATATTAAAGACCCTTATAAGAGAAGGGGAGTTATTCTTATTAATTCAAGTGAAATTAATCTTAGTTTAGAAGAATCTATTTTAGTACCCTTTAAAACAGTAGATTCTAATAGTTTACTTAGATGTATAGAAATAGAGGAATTAAAGATAGATGATAATTTAATTAAAAAGAAATATCTATTAGGAGTTAGTCCTAAGAATGTAGAAATAAAGGGAGCTTCTTGTATACTCCCTAATATAATAGAGGAGGAATTAAAATGATTAGTTTACTTTACTTAGTAGCATTTTTACTTGATAAATCTTGTGAAATATTTTATGTAGGTAGTAGTGATATCTTACCAGAACCATTATCAAAGGAAGATGAAGAAGCATATCTTGTAATGGCAATGGACGGAGATATACATGCAAGAGATGTTTTAATTGAACATAATCTAAGATTAGTAGTATTTCTTGCTAAAAAGTATGAAAATACAAAAGTAGATTTAGAAGACTTAGTTAGTATAGGGACAATTGGTCTTATTAAAGGTATCAATACTTTTAAACCAGATAAAAATATTAAGCTTGCAACTTATGCATCACGTTGTATTGATAATGAGATATTAATGTATCTAAGAAAAATTAAGAAATCTAAAACAGAAGTAAGTATAGATGCATCTCTTAGTTTAGATGCAGAAGGTAATGAATTACATCTTGAAGATATATTAGGAACAGATGCAGATATTGTAACTAAAGGAATAGAAGAAGAGACCGATAAAAAATTAATGTTAGATGAAGTTATGAAGTTAAATCCTAGAGATAGAGATATTATCATACTAAGATATGGTCTTATGGGACATAATGAGCTTACTCAAAAAGAAGTAGCAGAACTACTTGGTATTAGTCAATCTTATATTTCAAGAATAGAAAAGAAAGTGATTAGGAGGTTAAAGAATATAGTTAAGTATTCATGAGTTTATGAAGAGTGAAAAAGAAGAGTTAATGAAGATGAGATATTTATATAAAATGAAACAAAATAAAGATTTAGGTATCATTAATAATGATATTGATTTTAAGAATAAGTATTTTAAAGACTTAGAAGAATTTAAAAGAAAATATATAGGAATTAAATAGAGATATTTAGTTCTTTTTATTGACTTCTAAGAGTTATTTTATTATAATTTAATTGATAATAATTATCAATAAGGTGTAGATATGGAAAGAAGAACAGTACAAAGACAAGAGATAATAGAAGTATTAAAAAATAACTATAATCATCCTACTATTAAAGAGTTGTGTGAACTAGTAAGTGATAAAAATATAGGACAAGCGACTGTTTATAGAACAGTTAATAGTCTAGTTAATGATGATGTTATTAGAAGGATAGATTGTCCTGATGGAATTCATTATGATTATAGAAAAGATCATTATCATTTCTATTGCCTTGAGTGTAAGAAAATTACTGATGTTTTTCTTGATAATAGTCTTATAGATAATTTATTATCAGCTTCTAAATTAACTGATATTAAACATGTTAACTTAGTATTTGAAGGTATATGTGATAATTGTCAAAAACTAAATAAAGATACTGTTAACTCTTGAAGAAAAATTTAGAAGTGTTAAAATAATAGTAGTATATTAATAGAGCTAGCTCTTTAATATAAATAATATGTAGAAAGAAGGTATATTAATGGAATTAAAAGGTTCAAAAACTGAACAAAACTTAATGACTGCATTTGCAGGAGAAAGTCAAGCTCGTAATAAATACACATATTACGCATCTAAAGCTAGAAAAGATGGTTATGAACAAATCGCAGCTATTTTTGAAGAAACTGCTAATAATGAAAAGGAACATGCAAAACTTTGGTTTAAAGAATTACATGGTGGAGATATTCCTGATACTATGACTAATTTAGAAGATGCTGCTGCTGGTGAGAACTATGAGTGGACTGATATGTATAAGAACTTTGCAGAGACTGCAAAAGAAGAAGGATTTACTCGTTTAGCATTCCTATTTGAAAGCGTTGCAAAGATTGAAAAAGAACATGAAGAAAGATATTTAACACTTCTTAAGAATGTTAAAGATGATAGAGTATTCCATAAAGATGGAGATAAGATTTGGATTTGTCGTAACTGTGGACATGTATATGTTGGTAAAGATGCTCTTGATGTATGTCCAGTATGTAATCATCCAAGAAGTTTTATGGAAGTTAGAGCAAATAACTATGAATAAAAGGGCTTGTCTAAGTTCTTTTTTTCTGTTATTAAGTTAACTAAAGATAAGGAAAGAAGGTAAAAATATGACTAATTTAATTTATCAGGGTAAAATAAATTGTTAATCTACATTCACCATTTGAAATACAGTTAGTAAGTTAATAGTCACGAAAGAGAATCTTCGATAGAGTATAATCTAGTGTGTAAACAAAAACATACTAGATTTTATTTTAGACAACTAATTTGTTGCTCTTTTTTCTCTTGACACGATTTATCTATTATGATACATTGTAAGTAGATGGGAGACTTATAAAAAGATGGGGAAAGGAGGAAATTTGAAAATTTTTGAAAAAAGTATGAATTTTGAAAATTCAGGGTACTTTTTAGGGTGAATTTTCAAAATTTGCCCAGTAAAAATCGAAAATTCATCCTT
>CASEWH010000112.1 GCA_949291575.1 uncultured bacterium | reverse complement strand
TTGTATATAAATATTACTATAGTAATCCTTTAGTAATTATTCAATCTATAAGTTTATTTATGCTTTTTGGAACTTTTAAATTTACTAATAGATTTATTAATTATATTGCCTCTTTAGTATTGGGAGTTTATATTATTCATGAAACAGATGTTATAAAAAATAATCTTTATAATTGGCTTAACTTAAGTGTAGATATAGAGTCTGGAAAAATTATTATTATTAAAATTATATTATTTACTATTATTATATTTGCCGTTTGTATATTGATAGAGATAGTTAGAAGATTGATTTTTAAACTTATTTATAAAATTAAAACAGTTAGGTCTATAGATGGAAAGCTTGTTAATTTTATAGATAATCTTATAAAGATTAATTAGAGTTTTGGGAAAGGAAGTATATACTAGCTCTTTGAGTAGTGTAGAAAAGTGATATTATGAAACATGTATTTGTGGTTTTGGCTTATAAAGAGTCAGATAAATTAGAGTCTTGTATTAAATCAGTTTTGAATCAGAGTATTAAGACAAATATTGTAATTGCTACTTCAACTCCTAATGATTATATAAGTAACATGGCAAAAAAATATAAGTTAAAAGTTATTAAGAATAAAGAATCTAAAGGAATAGGGTATGATTTTGATTTTGCTTCTAATTGTGTTAAAGCAGATTTAGTTACTATTGCTCATCAAGATGATATTTATGAATATAATTATGCTGAATCAGTTATTAATGCTTATGATAAGTGTAAAGATTCTATTATAATATTTACTGATTATTTTGAAGTAAAGAATGAAGTTAAGGAAATGACTAATTTAAATATTAAAATTAAGAGAATCTTGTTATTTCCTTTACGATTTAAAGCTTTAAATAAATATAAATTCTTTAAACGAGGAGCGTTGAGATTTGGATGTGCGATATGTTGTCCTGCAGTTACGTTTGTTACTAAAAATGTTCCTAAAGAGAAGTTTAAAAGTGATATGAAAGCTGATATAGATTGGCTTGCTTGGGAGAAATTATCAAAACTTAAAGGTAGATTTATTTATATACCTAAAAAGTATATGGGGCATAGAATACATGAAGAGTCTACTACTACTGAAATAATAAAAGAGAATACTAGAACTAAAGAAGATTTGGAAATGCTAAAAAAGTTTTGGCCAGAGCCTATTGCAAAGTTTATAAATAAGTTTTATGTAAAAGCTGAAATTAATAATAATGTAAAAGAGGATAGTAAGTGATTATGGATAAATTTGTTAGGAGCATGTTAAAAATATTTCATATAGAACTATCAAAAAAACATGAAGATTTGTTTATTCAAATTTTTAAATTTGCTATCGTTGGTGGAATAGCGACAGTTATTGATTTTGTTTTTCTTTATATATTTAGAGAATTTTGTCATTTTCCAATACTTGTTTCTAATACTTTGTCATTTTGTATTTCTGTTATATATAACTATATTGCAAGTGTTAAATGGGTATTTGATGTTAATAAAGAAAAAGATGCTAAAAAACAATTTATCATTTTTATTGTATTTAGTGTAATTGGGCTTTTATTAAATGATTTAATTATGTGGATTAGTGTAGACTTCTTAAGTATATATTATCTACTTGCTAAAATAATCGCTACATCTATAGTTATGATATTTAATTTTGTGACTAGGAAAATGTTTTTGGAATAGTATAATTGCTATAATAACTTGTGAAAGTTTAGACAAGTTATTTTTTAATTTATAAAAATGTGTTAGAATATAGTTGTTTGTATAGTATTTATTGAGGAAGGATTTGTTTATGGAAAAAATATTAGTTACTGGTGGAGCCGGTTTTATTGGTTTTCATTTAACTAAACGATTATTAGATTTAAATTATGAAGTTATGGCAATTGATAATCTTAATGATTATTATGATGTTAAATTAAAAGAGGAACGTCTTAGGATATTAGAGAAAAACAGTAGTTTTTCTTTCAGAAAGATAGATATATCTAATAAAGAGGAATTAGAAAATATTTTTAAGGAAAACAACTTTGATATAGTAATTAATTTGGCTGCTCAAGCCGGCGTTAGATATAGTATAGATCATCCGGATTCTTATATTGTCTCTAATATTATAGGTTTTTATAATATATTAGAGTGTTGCAGAAATTATCCTGTTAAGCATTTATTGTTTGCATCATCTAGTTCTGTTTATGGTAAAAATAAGAAAGTACCATATTCTACTGATGATAAAGTAGATCAACCAGTTAGTTTATATGCAGCGACTAAGAAAAGTGATGAGTTATTCGCTTATGCTTATAGTAATTTATACGATATAAAAGTAACCGGCTTAAGATTTTTTACAGTTTATGGTCCTTATGGTAGACCTGATATGGCTTATTTTTCTTTTACTAAAAATATTATAGATGATAAAGAGATAAAAGTATTTAATAATGGTGATATGTATCGTGATTTTACTTATATTGATGATATTGTAGAAGGAATAATTGAACTATTAGATAAAGCCCCTTTAAAAGATGAAAATGGTGTTTCTTATAAAATATATAATATAGGTAATAATCATCCTGTTAAAATTAGTAAGTTTATTGAAATATTAGAAAAAGAAATAGGTAAAGAAGCTAAGAAGGTTTATTTACCTATGCAACCTGGTGATGTTTATCAAACCTATGCGGATATTACAGATTTAACTAAAGAAACAGGATTTGTTCCTAAGACATCTTTAGAAGAAGGGCTAAATAAATTTGTTAATTGGTATAAAGAGTTTTATGGTGGTGATAGATAATGAAAGTAGTAGTAGCAGGAACTGGTTATGTAGGATTAATTACAGGTGTTGTTTTAGCATATATAGGTAACAAAGTAACTTGTATTGATGTTGATAGTAATAAAATAAATTTACTAAATAGTGGTAAAAGTCCAATATATGAAAAAGATTTAGATAAATATTTATCTTTATCTAAAGATAATTTAAATTTTACAACAGATAATAATTGTTATGCTGATAGTGATGTTATTATAATAGGAGTTGGTACTCCTGAGAGAAAAGATGGTAGTGCTAATTTAGATTATGTATATAATGTTTGTGATAATATTATTAAATATATTACTAAAGATGTAGTAGTAGTTATTAAGTCTACTGTTCCTATTGGTACAAATGATGATATCGAAAAATACTTTTCTACAAAAAGATCTGATATTAAAATAACAGTTGCTAGTAATCCAGAGTTTTTAGCACAAGGTACGGCAATACATGATACTTTATATGCTAGTAGAATTGTTGTGGGTGCAGAAGATGAAAAGACTTTTAGTATTATGAGAGAGTTATATGAACCATTAACTAAAGATCCTTATAATGTTCCTTATCTTGAGATGGATAGAAGAAGTGCTGAGATGGTTAAATATGCATCAAATGACTTTTTAGCTTTAAAGATATCATATATCAATGAGATAGCTAACTTATGTGGTAAAGTAGGTGCTAATATCGATGATGTTACTAAAGGTATGAGTTATGATAAAAGAATAGGTTCATTATTTTTAAAACCAGGAATAGGTTATGGTGGTAGTTGCTTTCCCAAAGATACTAAAGCTTTACACTGGCTTAGTAAAATAAATGATTGTGAATTAAAACTTGTAAAAGATTGTATTGAAATTAATAAGAAACAAAAGTTAGTACTTTTTGATAAATTAAGAGAAGATTTTGAATCATTAAAAAATTTAAAAGTAACTATACTAGGCTTATCTTTTAAACCTATGACAGATGATCTAAGAGAAGCACCTTCTCTTGTGAATATAGATATGTTATTAGATTATGATGCAATTATTACAGTATATGATCCTATTGCAATATCTAAAGTAAAAGCTATTTATGGTGATAAGTTAAATTATGCTAAGACAATTAATGATGCGATTAAAGATAGTGATGCAGTTTTAATAATGACAGAGTGGAAAGAAATAAAAGATTATAATGTAGACAACTATTTAAAATACATGAGACATGCCAATGTTTATGATGGTAGAAACTGTTATGATTCAAAAGTTATGAAAGAAAAGAAAATTAATTATTATTCAATAGGGAGATAAAATGGAGAAGATTTGTGTATATACCTGTATTACTGGAAATTATGATGATTTAAAAGAAGTAAGAATAGATGAAGGAATAGATTATATATGTTTTACTAATGATAAAAAAATTAAATCTGAAACTTGGAAAATAATTTACATTGAAGATAATAAACTAGATAATCATTATTTATCAAGAAAGATTAAAATGTTAGGTGATTCTTATTTAGATAAGAACTATACATTAAGTATTTATGTAGATGCTTCAATTATATTTAAAAAAAGTGTAAAAGAATTTTTATCCAATTATTTTGATTTAGAAAAAGACTTACTAGCTGCCTGTAAACATAGTGTTAGAAATTCTATAAAAGAAGAAGCTATAGCTTGCATTGAACAAAAAAAAGATAATGAAAAAACTATTAGAAGACAACTAAGCTTTTATCAAGAAGAAAATTTTGCTGATAATTTAGGATTGTTAGAAATGACTTTAATTATTAAAAGACATAATAATCCTTTAGTTAGAAAAACAATGAAATTATGGTTTGAAATGATTTCAAAATACAGTAAAAGAGATCAACTAAGTTTCATGTATTGTCTTTTTAAAACAAAATTGCCATTTAGAGTTATACCTTTAAATGTTTGGAGTAATGAATATATAGAATTTACTCCACATAAGAAAAATAATTTTGATTATACATACAAGATATACTATGATTTTGGAGATGGTTTTAATGAAAATGATAGTGATAATTTTGTATATATAACTAAAGAAAATAAATTTTTATTAAGTTTCATATTAAAAAAAGATGTAAACAGGTTAAGAATAGATTTAACAGATATTAGTGGTGTTTCTTTTGAAATAATAGGTATAGAGGGTATTTCAAAGGAAGAACTAATATGGGAAGACTTTATATTTTATAATAACAAATATATTTCAAATAGCGCTGATCCAAAAATTATTATAAATAAGAATGTTAAGGCAAACAATAAAATAATTATGACGATGAATATTAAAGAACTGGAGAAAAAAGATTTTTTAAATATTATAAACTATGCTATAAAAGAAGAAGAAGAAAAGAAACAATTACAGCAAGAATTAGAAAAAATCTTAAATAGTACTTCGTGGAAAGTTACTAAACCATTAAGATATTTAAGTTCAAAATTAAGAAAATGATTTAGAGTAGGTGATTATATGAATAAAATATCAATAATTGTACCTTGTTATAATGAAGAAGAAGCTATTCCTCTTTTTTATAAAGAAGTGAATAAAGTTATGAGAAAAATGAAAGAGGTTAAATTTGAATTATTATTTATTAATGATGGATCTATTGATAATACTCTAAAAGAGGTTAAAGAGCTTGCTAAATCTAATAAGGAAGTTAAATATATTTCTTTTTCTCGTAACTTTGGTAAAGAAGCGGCTATTTATGCAGGTCTTGAACATAGTACTGGTGATTATGTAACTTTACTTGATGTTGATTTACAGGATCCACCAGAGTTTATTGAAGAAATGTATAAAATTATAAAAGAAGAAGATATTGATTGTGTAGGATTGAAAACAGACGAACATAAAGAATATGGTATATTTAGAAGATTTTTTACTAGTTGTTATTATAAATTAGTATCTAAATTATCAAAGACTGAAATGGTACCTGGTGCAAGAGATTTTAGGCTTATGACAAGACAAATGGCAGATGCTGTTTTAGAGTTAAAAGAATATAATCGTTATAGTAAAGGTATTTTTAGTTTTGTAGGTTTTGAAGCAAAATGGATAACTTATAAGGTCCCTAAAAGAGTGGCAGGAAGTAGTAAATGGAGTTTCTTTAAGCTTTTTGTATATGCGATTGATGCTATTGTAGGATTTTCTACAGTACCACTAACAATTTCTATAGTTGTAGGAGTTCTATTTTGTTTTATTTCTATAGTTGCTATCATCATCATCATTATTAAAACTCTTATTTTTGGAGATCCTGTAGATGGTTGGCCATCTTTAGTATGTATTATGTTTTTCTTAAGTGGTATTCAACTATTTTGTACAGGAATTAGTGGAGCATACTTATCTAAAACATATACTGAAGTTAAAAAACGTCCTATTTATATAATTAAAGAGACTAATTATAAATAAAATTGTCAAATTAATGGCAATTTTTTTTAATTTCTTTTTTCTTGACCTAATATATGATATCATAAAAGTAGTTAGAAAGGTTTAGACTATGAAGAAAAATATTATAAAATTAATAGAATTATTCTTAATACTAAGTCCACTTTTTGATATGTTAACAGCATGTATGTTACAACTTTTAAATATCAATTTTACTATTGGAATGGTGGTTAGATTTATAATTATTTTAATATGTGCTTTCTATCTTGTATTCATATATAAAGGTAAAGATAAGAAATATTTATTATTAATATTAGGAAGTATCTTTATATATCTTCTTATTTTTGGAATATTAACTATTGTTAATAAAGATATATCTGTTTTACTATATGAAGGGCAGAATGCAATAAAAGCCTTTTATTTACCAATTTTATTACTTAGTTTTTATGCTATTGTTAAAGAAAATAAAACCTTTATTACTAATAAAACTATAGTTACTGTTTATATCATTTATCTTTTAGGTATCTTTATTCCTGATATTTTAGGGATAGGTTTTGATAGTTATGCAATTAGTAAAGAGGGAAGTATCGGTTTTTTTAACACTGCTAATGAGATTAGTGCCATTATCTCAATATTAATGCCTTTCTTTTTACTTTATCTTTATCATAAGAAGAACTTTTTCTTAACTATTCTTTTAATAGGCATTTTAGTATTTGATATTTTAAGTATTGGTACGAAAGGACCACTTTTATCTTTTATTCTTATACTTGGAGTCGTCTTATTTATTTATATAATCTACTTAGCCAAAGAAAAATTATACAAAGTACTTTCGATTCTAGTAGTAACATTGGTTTTATTTATATTATTTATAAGTTTTTATTTACCTAGAACTGCTTTTTATAAAAATATTGAAATACATTTAGATTTTCTAGGTGTTGATAATGTTATGGAAGTATTTACTGATTACGAGTTATTTGATCATTTCGTTTTTAGTTCGAGACTTAAATTCTTAGGTAATACCTTTGATAGTTATAAAGACTCTAGTACTTTAGAGAAGATATTTGGTATTGGTTATATTGAAAATTATGGCACTGATGATGCTAGTACTAAGATGATTGAAATGGATTATTTTGATATTTTATTTAGACATGGTATAGTAGGTTTTGTTATTTATATGGGAGTATTTATCTTTTTCCTTTGTAAAGCCTTTAAATTTACCTATAGTATAAAAGATAATTCTTATAAGATATGTAATTATTTGTCACTTACTTTAATTATATTATTATCACTAATTACAGGTCATGTCTTACTAGCACCTTCTGTTAGTATTTTTGTCGCTCTCATTTTAACTAAGAAAGAGGTGGTATAATGAGAAAATTAGTTTTTGTTATTATTAATTATAATGATTATAAGACTACGAAAAGACTTCTTGATAATATTAAAGATTATAAAGTAATAGATAAGATTTATGTGGTTGATAATCATTCTACTGATAACTCTTATGAAGAGTTAAAGAAATTAAATATTAAAAGATATGAAGTAATAGAAACACCTAGTAATAAAGGTTTTGCCTATGCTTTAAATATTGGTGCTAAAAAAGCGATAGATGACCTTGGTAATGTCGATATTATCTTTTCTAACTCTGATATTATTATTAATAGTAATGAAGATTTAGAAGATTTGAAGAAGACTTTAGATAAAAGAATAGTAGGTCTTGTAGGTCCTGTTGTAGTTCAAAATGGAAAACTAAATAGAGGATGGCATTTACCTAGTCCAAAGAATGAAATACTTAGTAATTTACCTGGAATAGGGAAGAAATTTAATAAAAAAAACTTTTATGATGATTTCTATTATAAAGGTGATAGTAGTGAAGTAGAAGTTATATCATTTTGTTTTTTCTTAATTAAAAGTGAAGTATTAAAAGAAATTAATTATTTTGATGATAATACATTTCTATACTATGAAGAAAATATTACAGCATCTAAGTTAAAAAGAACTCAGTATAAAACATTAATTAATAATAATGTAACTATTATTCATGATCATTCTGTTAGTGTTGATAAGAATATTAGTTATATTAATAAATATAAAATATTAAAACAAAGTCAAATGTATTTTGAAACTAATTATAATAATGCTAATAGTATAGAAAAAATTTTATTAAAAGTGACAATTAGATTAACACTTTTGACATTATATGTTAGAATATTTTTAAGAGGAGGTTTAAAGAAATGAAAGGAATTATTTTAGCAGGAGGTAGTGGAACTAGACTATATCCATTGACAGAAGTTACAAGTAAGCAGTTGATGCCTATTTATGATAAACCAATGATTTATTATCCTTTGTCAGTATTAATGCAAGCAGAGATTAGAGATATTTTAATAATATCAACTCCTAAAGATTTACCTAGATTTATGGAATTATTAGGTGATGGTTCTAAGTTTGGAGTTAATTTTTCTTATAAAGAACAACCTAGTCCTGATGGTCTTGCTCAAGCTTTTATTTTAGGAAAAGAATTTATTGGTAATGATACTTGCTGTATGGTACTTGGTGATAATATTTTCTATGGTCCTAATATAAGAGGTGAATTATTAAAAGCTAAAGAAGATGCTAGTAAAGGTAAAGCTACTGTTTTTGGTTATCATGTTCATGATCCTGAACGTTTTGGGGTAGTTGAATTTGATAAAAATGGTAAGGTATTAAGCGTAGAGGAAAAACCAGATAATCCTAAGAGCAATTATGCAATTACAGGACTTTATTTCTATGATAATTCTGTAGTTGATAAAGCTTCAAAATTAAAGCCTTCTAAAAGAGGAGAATTAGAAATAACTGATTTAAATAAAGTATATTTAAAAGATGCTAAATTAAACGTTATTACTTTAAATGAAGGTTATGGATGGTTTGATACAGGAACATTCAAAAGCTTATTTGATGCTACTAATTTTGTTGCAACTATTCAGGAACATCAAAATATTACTATATGCTGTCCAGAAGAAATAGCTTATAAAAATGGGTGGTTAAGTAAAGAAAAAGTACTAGAAGCTGCTAAATTAATGAAAAAGAATACTTATGGGAAACATTTAATGGAAATTGTGGAGGAGAGATAATATGAAAAAAATTGAAACTAATTTATTAGATTGTTATATTTTAGAACCAGATAAATTTGGAGATGAAAGAGGGTATTTTTCACCTTATTATATAGAAGCTAATTTAAAAGAATTAGGTTTTGAAGGTGTAAAACAAGCAAACAGAAGTAAAAGTGCTAAAGGAGTAGTTAGAGGACTTCATTTCCAAGAAGATCCAAAGTGTCAAGCTAAAATAGTTGAGGTTATTAAAGGTTCTGCTATTGATGTAGTTGTTGATATTAGAAAAGATTCAGATACTTATGGAAAATATACTGCTGTTAAACTAACAGAAGATAATAATAGACAATTATTTGTACCTCGTGGTTTTGCACATGGATTTATTTCATTAGAAGATGATACAATTTTTCAATATCTAGTTGATAATGATTATGCACCTGACAAAGAAGGAGGAATCCTTTGGAATGACCCAGGCATTGATATTAATTGGGATGAGATGTTCAAAGAAAATAATATAACTGAGCCAATCTTATCTGAGAAAGATGGGAAGCATCCAACATTAGAAGAATCTAAAGTGCTATTTTTAAGGAGGAAATAATGAAATATTTAATTACAGGTTATAAAGGACAATTGGGTTATGATGTTAAAAGGGAATTATTAAAAAGAGGAGTTAGTGAAGAAAATATTCTTCCTCTTGATAAAGATGAAATGGATATTACTAATAGAGAAGAGGTAAATAAAGTTGTAAAAGAATTTGCTCCTAATGTTATTTTTCATTGTGCAGCATGGACTGCAGTTGATAAAGCAGAAGATATGGAAGATGCTTGTTATAATGTTAATGTAGTTGGTACAAAAAATGTTGTAGATGCTTCAATTGAAGTAGGTGCTACTACTATATATATGTCAACTGATTATGTTTTTGATGGTACAAAAGAAGGACTATATACAGAAGAGGATAAAGTTAATCCTAAGAGTGTTTATGGTAGGACTAAATTTTTAGGTGAGGAAGAAGTTAGACGTAATCCTAAACACTTTATTACAAGAATATCTTGGGTATTTGGAATTAATGGCCATAACTTTATTAGAACAATGCTAAAACTATCAGATAATCATAGTGAATTAAATGTTGTAGATGACCAGATAGGTAGTCCTACATATACAGTTGATCTTGCTAAAATCTTAGTGGATATGTCTAATAGTGATAAATATGGTACTTACAATGTTACTAATAGTGAATATTGTAGTTGGGCTGAGTTTGCAGAATATATTTTTGAATCTAATAAAAAGAGTGTTAAAGTAAATAAAGTTACAACGGAAGAGTATTTAGAAATTACTGGTGCTAAACAAGCTTATCGTCCTAGAAATTCTAGACTTGATAAATCTAAATTAGAAGAGAACTTTGAATTATTACCAACTTGGAAAGATGCAGTTAATCGTTATAATATTGAACTTGAGGAAGAAAAAAAGTTAATTAAGAAAATATAATACTTAAGGAGAAAACTATGCTTGAGGTTAAACATATTACAAAATATTATGGTAAAAATAGGGCAGTGTCTGATCTGTCCTTTACTGTTAAAGATGGAGAAATATTTGGATTACTTGGAGAAAATGGAGCAGGTAAGACTACGACATTTAGAATTATTATGGGTTTAATTGATTCTAATGAAGGAGAAGTTTTACTTGATGGTAAGAAAATTGATTATAACTTAACTGATAAAATAGGTTTTGTTACAGAAGAGAGAAGTTTACTTACTAAACTTACTGTTTTAGAACAACTTACCTTTTATGGAGTATTAAAAGGTCTTGATGAGAGAACTATAGAAAAAGATATAGATAAATGGTTAGAAAAGTTTGAGATTTCTAGTTATAAAAATAGAAAAATTAAAGAATTATCTAAAGGTAATCAACAAAAGATTCAGTTTATTTCTGCTATCATAAATCATCCTAAACTATTAATACTTGATGAACCTTTTACAGGACTTGATCCTATTAATGTTAAGATGATGAAAGATGCTATATATGATTTACAAAAAGAAGGTACATCTATTATCTTTTCATCTCATCAGATGGAATATATAGAAGACTTTTGTGAGAAATTAGTTATTCTTGTAAAAGGACATCCTGTTGTAAGTGGTGATTTAAAGACTATAAAGGAAGAATTTGGTATTAAAAATATTATGTTAAGAGGAGATGATTTACCTCTTGATAAAATAAAGAAAGTAAAAGGAGTATTAGATGTTTCTAAAGTAAGAGGAGAAATAGAAGTAAAAATAGAAGATAAAACAGTCGCTCCTAAGATATTTTCTTTAGTTAAAAACTGTAATATTACTAAATATGATGTAGTTGAACCTACACTTAATGAAATATTTATTGCGAAAGTAGGGGGTATCCATGAATAAGAAGTTCCTTTATCTAACTAAAGTTAGTTTAAGAAAAAAGTTTAAAACTAAATGGTTTGTTATTACAAATATAATACTTGCAGTAGCGATTATTCTTCTTTTAAATATAAACTCTATTGTATCTTTCTTTGGAGGGGATTTTGATAGTAAGACTAATATAATTGTTATAGATAATAATACTAATAGTTATAGTTTATTTGAAAAAAATATAGAAAGTTATGCTAGTAGTTTTAATAATGATGAAGATGAAGTAAAAGTAACAGTTAAAAAGAGTGATAAACATGCTAATGAATTAAAAGATAATCTAAAAGATGATGAGATATTAGTGGAGTTAAATAATAGTGATACTGAGTATTTAACTGCTAAAGTTACATCTAATGAGAAAGTAGATACACTAACTTATCAGGTTTTATCTCAGAGTTTAAACTCTACTAAAACTACTATTGGTATGGCTATTAATAATATAGATGCTAATACGTTAAATAATATTTCTAGTCCAGTAACAATAGATAGAGTAGTCCTTAATGAAGATAATAATGTTGATGAGAATATGGGACTTATTATGAGTAGTGTCTTTCCAACTATTATCCTACCATTCTTTATGTTAACTATGGTTTTAATCCAAATGGTAGGAGGAGAAATATGTGAAGAGAAAACAACTCGCAGTATGGAGATAATTATATCTAATGTTTCTCCTAAACAACATTTAATGTCTAAGATACTTGCTAGTAATATCTTTGTTATTGTCCAAGGCTTACTTCTAGTAATTTATGCTGTTATTGGCCTATTAATAAGCACAAATATGTTAAGTAGTGGAATGGCTTTACCTAGTGAAGTTACATCTATCTTTGATAGTTTAGTAGCATCAGGTTTTATAGAAAAATTAATGTACGTAATACCTTTAACATTAGTATTAATAGTATTATCATTCTTAGCATATTCAATAGTAGCAGGAATCCTAGCCTCTATGACTGTTAATATGGAAGACTTTTCACAGTTACAAACACCATTAGTATTCCTTTCTTTAGGAGGATATTACTTGGCAATGATGGCAGGTATGTTTAATGGTTCTTTATTAATTAGAATACTTTCATATGTACCATTCCTATCATCATTTGTTAGTCCTAGTCTTTATATGATGGGAGAGATAGGTTTAATTGATATAGTTATTTCTATCATAGTACTTGTTATCTTTATCTATTTAATATTACATTTTGGTATTAAAGTATATAAAGTAGGAATACTTAATTATTCTAATGAGAAAGTATGGAGTAAGTTCTTTAAAGCTTTTAAAAGTAAAGATGTATAGTAATACATTTTGACTAGACAAATATAAAAATATATGTTATATTTATTACGAAAAATAAGCCAAAACGGCAAAAATTCGTAATGGAGGAAATATGGAAATAAAAAGAGATTATTATTTGAATAAATTAATAAGTAAAAAACATAATCGTTTAATAAAGATAGTTACTGGTATAAGAAGATGTGGTAAATCTTATTTATTGGATCCATTGTTTACAGATTATTTAAAAAGTACTGGAGTAGATGATGAACATATCATCAAGCTAGAACTTGATAGAGAAAAGAATAAAGAGTATTTGGATTCTAAAAAACTAGATGATTATGTTAAATCAAAAATTAAAGACAATGATATGTATTATATAATTTTAGATGAAATACAACGTGTAGATGGTTTTGAATTTGTTTTAAATGATTTTTTATATGAAAAAAATATGGATGTTTATGTAACAGGAAGTAATTCTAAATTTCTATCTAGTGACATTATAACAGAATTTAGAGGTAGGGGAGATGAAATTAGAGTTTATCCGCTTTCTTTTAGTGAATTTTCTTCTGTTTATGATGGTGATATCTATTCAGCTTGGAAAAAATATATACCATATGGAGGTTTACCGTTAGTATTTTTCAGTCCGACAGAAGAAGAAAAAGTTAATTATCTTAATAAACAAAAAGATAATGTTTATTTAAATGATGTAGTTGAGAGATATAAAATTAGTAATGATAAGGAATTAAAGGAACTTGCAATAATGTTATCTTCAGGTATTGGTTCACTTACAAATCCTTTAAAATTATATAATACGTTTAAAAGCAAAAATACAAATACTTCTATTACTGATAAAACAATATATAATTATTTAAATTATTTAGAAGATGCTTTTCTAATAGAAAAGACTTTAAGGTATGATATAAAGGGTAAAAAATATATAGAAACACCTTATAAATACTATTTTACAGATATTGGAATTAGGAATGCTTTTATTGGTTTTAGGCAAATAGAAGAGTCACATATTATGGAAAATATAATATACATAGAACTTAAAAGAAGAGGATATAATGTTGATGTAGGAGTTGTTGAGATTAGGGAAAAAAGTAATAGAAAAAAAATAGAAATAGATTTTGTTATTAATAAAGGTTATGACAGAATCTATATTCAATCTGCATTAAATATAGATTCTGAAGATAAGAAATATCAAGAATTACGACCTCTTGTTAACGTTAATGACTTTTTTAAAAAGATTATTATTGTAGGTAAAGATATTCCTAGATATAAAAATGAAAAAGGTATACTTATAATGGGAATTTATGATTTTCTATTAAATGATGATAGTTTAGATTATTAAATACTCTATTTGAAGACGAATTAATTTGTATTCGTCTTTTTCTTTATAATTATTTAAATCTGTGATAGACTAATAATAGAAGGATTGATGAAGATGAATAGTATTGTAATTATAGGTTGTGGTAATGTTGGTCTTGCTTATTTAAAGAACCTGTGTCTAAGTGATATGATGCTTGATATAAGTTTAATTGATATAGATGAAGAGAAACTTGAAGGAGAGATACTTGATTTAGAACATTCTTTAGTCTATAGAAATAGTAATATCAGTATAAGATTAGGTAGTTATAGTGATTGTGATAATGCTGATATAGTTGTAATAACTGCAGGTATTCCTCAGTCTACTAAAGATAGAATGAGTGATTTAGAGAAAGCTAATGGGATAGTAGTAAATATTACTAATAAATTAAGAGAAACTTCTTTTAATGGTATTGTATTAGTTGCCTGTAATCCATTAGATGTTATTACTGAACTTATCGCTCATTATACAGATTATTCCTATAATAAAGTAATAGGTACTGGAACTATGCTTGATACTGCAAGATTAAAGTCATTAATTAGTAAAAAGATTAAGGTAAAACCTAGTGATATAAATGCTTATGTTTTAGGAGAACATGGTAATAGTCAGTTTGTCGCTTGGAGTAATGCTAATATAGGGTTAGAAAATATAAGTCATTTTTTATCACTTGATGATAAAGAAGAATTAGAAGATGAGACTAGACATATGGGTGGTGTTATAGTTAAACATAAAGGTTATACTAGTGATGGAGTAGCATCTTGTCTTTTAGAACTTACCTTATGTATTCTTAATGACTTAAAGAAAGTATATCCTGTATCTAATTACAATACAACTTATGATGTATATATATCTACACCTTGTATTATAGGTAAAAATGGAATAGAGAAAGTTATTAATATAAAATTAACTGATGAAGAAGAAGAAAAATTAGAGGAATCAAGTGAAGTAATTAGTGAAGCACTTGATAAAATATTACCAAAAGAATTGTATTAGGAGGTATTAGTTATGATTAATTATTTATTTTTAGTAATAATATTCTTATTTATGGCCATTGAAGTTGCTAGTGCTTATAAGTTTTTTAGACTAAAAAAAATTAAATTAGGTATCTTTTCCATTATTTATTTTCTTATTACTTTAATACTTACTTTAAGTTATTTTGGAAGTCGTAATGTAGCCGTTGAAAATGAATTAGAAAGTCTTATTAATGGAATTGCTGATATTAATCTTTTTGCAATCATAATTCTTGTTCTTAATATAGGGATGATTGTAATAAGTATTATTAGTTATGTTAAAGTAATGAAATTAAGTAGAGAGTTAAAAAAAGATAAGAAATAAGAGGAGAAATCACTATAAGATTTCATCCTCTTTTTCTTTAGCTTCTTCTGGAGTAATAGATGGTACTTCTTCTTGCTTTTTCTCTATATTATCTTTATACTCAATACCTCTAATTTTACAATAGATATCTAAATCATCATCAACATCAATTATCTTATAAATTTCATCAAAAGATGTTTTACCATCTAATACTTTTAGTAATCCATCTTGTAGTAGAGTAATAACATCTGATGTATAAACCATTTTATTTAAATCATCTTTTTCTAAATCTTCTTCATTTAAAGCATTTCTAATTTCATCGTTAATCTCTAATACTTCTTGAATAGCGATACGTCCGTGATAACCATTATTACACTTATCACATCCTTTAGGGTTAGCATTGTATATTTCATCTACATCTTTACCTAAAGCAAGTTTAAATACTTTTTTCTGGTAAGGAGTAGTTTTCTCTTTAATATGACAATGAGGACATACCATTTTTGCAAGTTTTTGAGAAATAATACCTGATAGGGCACTTGATAATAAATATCTTTCTACATTCATATCTAGTAATCTTTCAATAGTACTTAAAGAGTTATTAGTATGGATTGTAGAAAGTACTAAATGACCTGTAATAGAGGCACGTACAGCTATTTTAGCAGTTTCACTATCACGAATTTCTCCAATAAGAATAACGTTAGGGTCTTGTCTTAAAATAGATCTTAAAACAGTTGCAAAATCAAGACCTATTTCACTATTAACTTGAACTTGGTTTAAGCCTTCAAGATTCATCTCTATTGGATCTTCAACAGTTATAATATTAGTCTCTTTCTTGTTAAGAACCTGTAAAATAGAGTAAACTGTAGTACTTTTACCAGAACCAGTTGCACCTGTTATTAAAATAATACCATTAGGCTCGGCAATCATTTTCTTTAACTTCTTTAAATTATCATCATTAAAGCCAAGTGTTTCTATTCCTTCTAGACTCCTTGAGTAATCAAGAATACGAATAACACATTTTTCACCTTCATTAGTAGGTAGGGTAGATACACGGGTTTCTAAATTTATACCTTTAATAGTTCCTTTAATGGAACCATCTTGGGGTAATCTACTTTCAGTAATATTCATATTAGCGATAAGTTTTATTCTTGTAATTAAATTTCTTTCATAAATTTTAGGTATTTCTGTATAGTCTTTTAAATCTCCATCTATTCTAAATCTCACCATTAAAGAATTTTCTCTTGGATCAAAATGAATATCACTAGCTCCTTCTTCTGATGCCTTAGCGATAATATCATCAACTACATTAACAATAGGTGTTTTTGTCATATCATATGTTACCAAAAGTATCAACCCCTTTACTTTCTTATATTCTTTTACTATAATATATTATATAGTAAGAATTACTTAATTACAAGAGGGAGCTTAAGATGAAAAAGACAAAAATAGTAAACAAGAAAGGTTTTATTTTAGTAGAAACATTAATTGTTGGTGTTTTTATTATGGGTATATTTTCACTACTTTATACTAATTTTTTTCCTCTTATTGGTGAGTATGAAAGATATAAAGCTTATGATACAGTAGAATCTACTTATATAGCTCATTGGGCTCGTATGATAGCTTTAAAAGGTTTAACGGATTCTAGTTATACCACTGCTAGTAATACAGGTTATGTTGATATTAGTGATTGTTCTTTATACACTAATTCTGATGATATAGCATCTTGTTCTGCTTTTATTAATATGAATAATGTTTCTAAGATTTATTTGACATCTTATTCTACTACTAAGTTTAAAAATTTTATTAAAGATAATAATAGTTTTAGTAGAAGTTTTAGAGAATATATTTCTTATTTACCTACTTATAGTAAAAATACAAGTAAAACACCTGCTAGTGGATATTATAGAGTTATAGTCGAGTATATTTCAGATGATGCATATAAATATGGAAATATAGAAGTGTTTAGAGGATAGGTGATTTTATGTTAAATAAAAAAGGTATAACTTCTGTAGAACTATTAGCATGTTTTATTATTGTATCAACTATAGTTGTTAGTATGTATAATCTAATATTAAATTATCGTAATAGAGAACAAATAGAAGAAATAAATAATGAAGTAGTTTCTTTTGCTAATAGTTTGCAA
>CASEWH010000111.1 GCA_949291575.1 uncultured bacterium | reverse complement strand
GGTGTCCTCTCTACATTAGTGAGTAACTGTATAGAGGACACCACATCACAATTACACAGTTACTCACTAATGTACAATTGTAATATAATTATACATTACTTAGCCGGACTGTGCAAATAGTGATTTATTTTAAATTAACATAGATTTTACCCCATTTATCACTTTCTATTATTCCATACTTATCTCTTGATTTGAACTCTAAAAGATTCTCTTTACTTAAGAAAAAATAAAAGTTATTAATATTTATCTGTATTACTTTAGGTAAACTTGCATAATTTTTTGTTTTTCTTATCAAATCATTTTTTACTTTACCTAAATAAGCATCATTTCGCTCTATTAATCCATCCCATTTTCTATTATTAAACTCAAAATTAAATACGTAACCTTTTACTTCAAATAAAACATCTGATACTTTACCTTTTTCTAAAACATTATCTATTACATACTCAGTATTCATTTCTTTGTAAGTATTTAATATTAACTCTTTAGTTACACTTGTTAAGTTAGATGTAGTATCTGCTCTATACTTAGGACAATTTCTCATAATAGCTTTATATACACAGTCATAAGTGGCAGGAACAACTTCTCCTTTTCTCTTTAATTCTTTTACTATTTCTTCAAATCTTTTCTTTGTAATAGCCAAGGTAATTCCTCCTTTCTGCAATACTTATAGCATACTCTATAAATCATTGCAAAAAGGAAATTTTGAAAATTCACTGTTTAATCAGGGGTCAATTTAGTAAATTTGCTAGGTAAAAATACAAAATTCATTCCAAAAAATACCCTCAATTTGCAAAATTCAATCTTTTTTTATAAATTTTCATAACCTCCTTTCCACCATCTTTTTATGCATCGCCTCTTATATCTATAACGTATCACGAAAGATAAATTGTGTCAAGAGGAGAAAGCAACTAAATAGTTACTTGCATAATTACATTAAGTATAAACAAAAAGAAAGAGATAATTTCTTTCTATTCACTTACTGGATAAACAGAAGCTTGTTTCTTATCTCTTCCTTTACGTTCAAACTTAACAATTCCATCTACTGTTGCGTATAATGTATCATCATTACCACGTTTAACATTAACACCTGGGAATATTTTAGTTCCTCTTTGACGATAGATAATACTACCAGCAGTTATATATTCTCCATCAGCTGCTTTTGCTCCTAATCTACGTCCAATAGAGTCACGTCCATTAGATGTAGAACTTTGTCCTTTTTTATGAGCGAATAACTGAATATTTAACTCTAAAAATTTCACTATAGTCCCTCCTTACTGTATTTCAATATTTTCTTTATATTTTAATGATAATTCCTTTAGTAGTCTTAACATATTTTTAAGTAGAGATTGAGTTACTCTATCATTACTTAAAACTTTAATAGTTAAACCTTTACTACTAGCAAGATAAGTAATAGTACTTTTATCAATAGTAAGAATACCATTTATTGTTGTAGTAACAATAGAACTAACGGCACTACAAACTATATCTTTACCATAATCATCATACATTGCATGACCTAATATACTTATCTTTTTAAAATAACCTTTTTCTTTTTCTACTTTAACTTTAATCATAATTAACCATTAATCTTAGTAATTTTAATTTTAGTATATGGTTGTCTATGTCCCTGAGTTTTACGGTTACTTCTAGATTTGTTCTTATACTTAAAAATACGTATTTTCTTAGCTTTACCATTTTTTAAGACTGTACCTTCTACAGTGACATTAGATAAATAAGGGGAACCAACTTTAGAATCAAGCATTAATACTTGATCAAAAGTAACAACATCATTTTGATTAGCATTTAATTTTTCTACGAAGATTTCATCTCCTTCACTAACACGATATTGTTTTCCACCAACTTTAATTACTGCGTACATTTTTTAACCTCCTTTTTTAAACTAAAGACTCGCTCTTAAGGTATTGTTCTCATATTAACAATTTCTACCTCTTCAATGCGGTTTACAGCTTTCACTCAAATAGAGGTATAACAAGCTACAAACAATATGATTTTAGCATAAAAGCCTCATCTAGTCAAATATTTTCTAATATTTCTTATAACTAGTATCTACTAATCTTAAAACTTTTTCCCTATTCTTTTGATAATTTACTAAAATATCTTTAAAATCACTATTTGCACAGTCCGGCTGATTATATATTAATCAGTCGTTTCTTTAGTTTCAAATAAATCTCTATATTTCAAAGTTACTTTAGTATTTAATGCTAATTCTAATAGTATTTTTACTTTTTCTAGTTTAT
>CASEWH010000110.1 GCA_949291575.1 uncultured bacterium | reverse complement strand
TTTGAAAAATAATATCTGCATTAAGCCTTTCTATCTCTTGTAAATATGATACCAAAGGTTCAAAAGATAATAATTCCTGTCGATTTTGTAATAAAGATATTAAATTCACATATTTTCATCCTCTCTGATTTTTCTTTAACTATTTATGTACCAATCTGTTTTCAATGAAAAAATTATATACATACTTGTCAAACTACACATCTTGTAAATTTGAAAGAAAGACTTAATAGCGTTATAATATACTCGAGGTGATAATTTTGATTATATGTCCAAATTGTAAAACTGAAAATGATGATGATGCTAAATTCTGTAAAAACTGTGGTTATTATTTCTTAGAAGAAAATAATAAGCAAGATAACAATAAAAGAGAAAGCAAAAAAAAAGATAAAGTAAAACATAAAACAAAAACTAAAAATAAGACAAAAGTAAAAAAGGAAAAAGTAAAAGCACCTAAAAACAAACAATATAATGATAAACCAAAATCTAGTATCTTTACCAAAATACTTTTACTATTCTTTATTCTTTTATCTATCGGACTATTAATAATTGCAAGTATCCTAGGTTATCACTACTATGAAGAAAATAATATAGCAGTACCTAATGTAATAGGATATTCTTATGAAGAAGCAACAGTAATACTTGATACTGCAAACTTAAGTTATGAAATGAAAGAAGTAGAAACAACTAATCAAGAAGAGATTGGTATTGTCATAAAGCAAAGTAAGAAAGGCGGCTCTAAAACCCATGAAAATGCTGTTATAACTCTAACAGTAGGAGTTCTAGATAATCACGTTACTGTTCCAAATGTTATTGGTATGACTTTAGAAGAAGCCACAAGTACTTTAAATAAAAATAGCATATCTTATAGAATAGAATATGAAGAAACTTCTGATGAAGAAAACAATACAGTTATAAAACAAAGTATAAGAGCAGGTAAAAAAATAGAGAATACAGAAATTATAACTATTACAGTTGCAAGAAACACAAATAATAATAGTGATACTGATAATAATGAAACAAATAATGAAGAAACAGATAATAATAATAAGGAAGTTGAATCATCTAATCAAAACCAAGAAAAAAATCTACAAAACTAGTAGATTTTTTAATTTAAAGAATTACCTTTAACATCAACCTTTTCTATATTAACATTAACATTATTACTCAAACTATCTGGAAGTCCTTTATTTAATAAGATACTATCTTTTTGCACCTCATAACTACTCTCTAATCCATTTAATCTAAGAACATCCGAATCTACACTCTGTTGATAATCAGCATCATCACTAGGTCTTAGTAAAGATTGACTATTATGAATATCAACATATTTTAATGAATCATTATATCTAGCTAAACCTTCTAAAAGACTATCGGTAAAACTATCATTTAATCCAGTATCAACTTTAATAACTCCTTTACCGTAATCTTCTAAATCTGCTCCTTCTGGTACAGCAATAGTAACATTAGGCATAATCTGATCTCCAACAGCTTTCTCAATATCTGAAGGAATTAAAGTTGGCTCTGCTCCACTCAGAGCATAAACACCCTTTTGAATATCTCCTCCAAAAGCTTCTTTCATACCAATAGCAAGTAAATCAGCATGATTATTACCTTTATTATAATTACCTATAACTTTATAGTCATCTCCATGATAACTTCTCAAAGATACAAAACATTCTGTACCGTCTTTATTTAATTCATTTATGAATCTAACATCAACATCAAGACCAACAGCCTTTAACGAATCTTCAGCTTGCTTCATCTGTTCAAAACTAATACCATCATTAACAAGTACTACATTTAGCGTTGATAAATCGTCAGTATTAGTAATAATAGAATATGGCTCCTCAACTGGTTTTGGTTCTACAATTGGACCATTACTAGAATCTCCTCTCATAATATTACTACATCCAATACCCAAAGCAGAAACACCTGCTGTAATACCAATAATAGCCCCTATCATTTTTCTTCTTCTAGCAATCAACTTTTTTCTTCTCCTAGCTTCTCTAATCATCTCAGGAGTTATATTAATCTTTCTCATAATAAAACCTACTTTCTACTAATATTACTTGCAATTATATTAAGTAATCTAATTACTTCCCCAAGTCCATAAATCATACTACAGAATATAAAACTACCAAGCCAAAATAACAAAGTCAAAGTCAAATTATATTCTGTTTTAGTACAAGTAGCAAATAACTCTGATGTTTCACTACAAGCAGGAAATAAATTTCCCATAATAACACCAGCAATAAACAAGAATATAAACAAGCATACCGCTAACTGTTGATAAAAGTTATAATTTCTTTTTTTCTGAACTTCTTTACTTATCTTCTTTAATTTAGGTAAATCTTGTCTTTCTTCATCAATCTCATCAAACAAATCTCTCATTTCAAAGCCTCCTCATCTTTATTCTTTTTAGGTCTACCACGTCTTTTAACCTCTTTAGGCTTTTCTTCTTCTTTAATAATCTTATCTTCCTTAACTTCTTCTACTTTCTCTTCCTTCTTTTCTTTTTCTTTAAATACTTCTAACTCTTTTCTTTCAATATATTCTTTATATAAATAAATATATCTAACAAACATAAACTGATATATCGCTTCCAACAAATAAACAACTACATCTTCAAAACTATTAACTGATACTAAAGACACAATCAAACTAATAGCAATTATACCAATTAATAAATAATAGTACTGTCCATTATTAATCTCTGCTAAAGGACTATCAGATAATCTTAAGTCTTTACCAATAACAGTACTAGTAAAGAAAGAATAACCAAAATAAAGTGTAATCAACACATTAAAAGCTAAATTCAAAATAGAATCAAATCCAAAAGATTGAAATATTGTAAATAAACTAGCAAAAGTTGTAAGTAAATAAAATACAAACATAACAACATTTAAATAATCAAAATACTTCTTACCAAACTTAACTCTAATTAAAATAAAATAAATTAAACTAACTAAATAAATACTATTATGATTAATAATTGATCTAAATATATCTCCTGCTGCCATATGACTTTGAATAGCAAAAGACTGTGACAAAATTATAAGCACAACTAATAAACCAATTAAAATATATGTAATCATACTAGGACTATCAAAGAAATCTATTTCCTTACTTTTATTCATACAAATCCCTACCTTTCTTACTCCAATATAATTGTATCATAATTCTTAAAAAAAGAACATTAAATTAACTAACTAATGTCCTTTTTCTATATGCAGTTTTCTCATCTACTTTATAATTTTCTTTAATATCTTTAAGACTATTATATTTATCTCCATAATTATCTCTAACTAATTTAATAAATAACTCTTCTTCATAATATCCATCAAGCAAATTATTACCATTTTTAATTAATCCATACATTTTTACAGTATCTACATCATCACCATTAATCTTATTAAAAGACCAATCACTAACTTTATAAATATTATATTCTTTATCAGTAACATCTTGATTATAAATCAAATATTCTCCACATTTTAAAGTTACTTTTTTATTATTAAGAGAGAATACTACTTTAGATTCATACATATCACAATATTCATCACCAGAAAAGTTATTTTTAATTCTAGTTACCAAATTACTATTAATAAGTTCATATAAGTAAACCACATCTTCACTAGTCTCATTATTATAATTAACAGCATTAATACCTACAGTCTTAGCATTATACTTAAATACTTCATATTTTTCTTTCTGAGTATTATTAATAACAATAAACAAAAGAATAGCACTAAGTATTAAACAAGTAACTGCAACTGTTAAAAACTCATACGTTCCCTTCCCCTTTTCATCAAATCTTACTTTCATAAGCTTTAATCTTTCCTTCTATAGTATCATCAACTAATTTAACAGTATCAATGCATAACTTTAAAGCACTATCATAATTGCCTTTATAGAAAAGGGAACTAGCTCTATCAAGGCCACTATTAATATCATCATGTAAACTTCTATATCTATTACCATATACTATTAAACCTTCTGTTAACTTAGCTTTATTAATCATATTTAGTGTTGTATTATAAAGCTTTAAAACTAAGTCTCTAGCAGTATCTACTCTAGTATTAAGAGTCTTAATAACAATAGGTTTACGAGATAATTCTTTAACAACTTCTTCTATCGCTTCATTCGCTTCATTAAGTTCAACGAAATAGTTATCACTAATTATAGGTAGTTTAAACTCTCTCATCTTCTCTTTACATTCTCTTAATAGTTTATCTATTTCACCTAACTGTTCTCTAGCTCTTTGTTCATCTTCATACATATTACCTAAACTTTTCAAAGCAACATCTAAAGTTGATTCAGTCTGTTTAAGTTTTAATGTAAGTTCATCTACTTCTTTAGTAACTAATGAATAAGGAGTCGCTTTATTCTTAACTCTATCTACTAAATTTTTATATTCGTCTTTAATAGAGGTTAAATCTTTATTAACTTCATTAATAATCTTAACATCCTCTTCATTAAGATCATACATATTCTTAATATCATCTAACTGGTCATAAATATCACTAACTACTTTATCAGTTTTCTTTAATTTCTTACCAAAATCTCTAATACCTTCATCATATACTTTTCTTGAAAGTCTTTCTTTCTCAAAATCAACAAAAATACTATCTAAATAATCAAGAATAGTCTTAAGTTCAAACATACAATCTTCTAGATTTAAGACTTTAATTCTATCTAAAATAACTCCTACATTTTTACGTGACTCTTCTAAGTTATAATCAAGATTTAAATATTCAATAGGATAACCTTTTTCTATCATATCTTTAGAAGTATCTTCAATCTCTTTAATTCTCTTAGGAATCAACTGTTTACACATAAGCATTAAATCAGGAACTTCAGAAACAACTATTTCCATATGTTCTATCATCGTATCTAAAGCTTTAACAATATGTACAACTTCACTATACATATTATCATCCATTGCTTTTTCAAACTCTAAAAATCTCTTCTCTATATTTTCAAGTTGTAACTCTATCGCTTCAGACATCTCTTCATAAAGATTCTTATGTTCATTATATTCTTTATTTAAAGCTCTATATTTAGTTTTAAGTTTACTAATGATACTACGATACTTCTCTTCACTTAAAGTTATCTCTTTTATCTGATCAAGTAAATCATCAGCTTGTTCTCTAACTTTATAAACTTCCATTTCACATTTTGCAATTCTAAATTTAGCAGTTTTATATTCCTTCTTATCTATAAGAGTATCTAATTCTATAAGCATATCATCTATTTTAGGAATATCTTCATTTTTAATCGTATCAAATCTCTCTTCCCACTTTTGATACTTCTCTTCCATTTTTTCATTCTTGATAATTGGCTCTAACTTAGAAAGCTCTAAAAGTACAGGAGTACTTCCAATTAAGTTTTTTTCACGCTCTAAACCATCATATATATCTTGATAATATCTCTTTTGTTTTCTTTTTAAAATAGTGATAATAAGGATTACCAAAATTAAAACTACAATAATAGCACTAATTATATATAATAATGTATGTCCCATTACTATCACCTCTACTATAACATCATAACATAAACTTAAGTTTAATTCCACAAAAACTTGACAAAAAGAGAATTTCATAATATGATATTAGAGCAATTTACTTGAACAGCAATGCTTTACTTTATTCAATGTGTTTTTTTAAACTGAGTAGCTTTTGTGCTGTAAAGCGAAAAAATTACTCCCTGAATAAATGGTGAAAGCAAAAATCAAGAAAATGCAAATATAAGGAAAGGAGAAAATTTATGGCAAGATATACAGGACCAAGTTACAAAAGATCAAGACGTGTTGGTATGTCTCTAAGTGAAACAGGAAGAGAACTTGCAAAAAGACCTTATGGACCAGGACAACATGGAAATGCAAGACATGGTAAACCAAGTGATTATGGTAATCAATTAAAAGAAAAACAAAAATTACGTTTCATGTATGAAGTTAATGAAAAGCAATTCAGAAAAACTTTTGATGAAGCTGCTAAAATGCCAGGTGTACATGGTACTAACTTCTTAATTTTATTAGAGTCTCGTCTAGATAACTTAGTATATCGTATGGGATTTGCAACTACTCGTCGTGGAGCAAGACAACTTGTAAATCATGGACATATTACTGTAAATGGTAAAAAAGTAGATATCCCATCATACAGAGTTAAACCAGGAAGTGTTATAGCATTAAAAGAAAACTCTAAAGATCACAAAGCTGCTAATGAAGCTTTAGAAAAAGTTAACAAACGTGTAGAATATGTAACTTTTGATGAAAACAAAAAAGAAGGTACTTATGTAAGATATCCTGAAAGAAGTGAACTTAACATGGATATCAATGAGTCACTAATCGTTGAATTCTATAATAAATAGGAAATAAAAGAATCAAGGGTTGAATTTAAATCCTTGATTTTTTTAAATGAACATCTCTAAACACATTAATTATTTAACATTTTTTATACCTCATAATATATAGCAAAGGAGGTAAATATGAATTTTAATATTGAAGACAAAAACAAAGATTGCAAAGATAGAAAAAATAACTGTCTTTGCGAAGTTGTTAAATGTCTAACTAAAGACTGCACTAGTCCTACTGGACCAAGAGGTGCAACTGGGCCAACTGGACCTACTGGAGCAACTGGAGCTACAGGTCCTACTGGAAGCTGTACATGTTCTTGTGTATCCAGAGGAGAACTAATAATAAATGGAGGAATGGAAGAAGTTATTGATGATAAACCAACAGGATGGCTATTCTCTAATCCAGACAATATAACATCAGAAAATAGTCAAGGAAGAGTACATTCAGGAAATTGGTCTGTTAACATAGCAGATGATTCAACACTATCACAAGTAATAAACAATATAGAAGCAGGATGTTTTTATGAATTAAGTTTCTTTGCAAGAGGAGAAGGAGCACAAGTATCACTAAATGCCAATGTAATATTTCAAACAAATTCTGGAGATGTTCTTGGTGGAAATCTTATGGTAAGATCTCAAGATATGACTAATAGTAACCGTGATTTTGCATATTATAGATTAATTACATCAGAAGCACCAACTGGAACTACAGGAATTAGAATAGAGTTCATAGTTAATGCAAATGGTAATCAATCACTAGATCTAGACGACGTATCATTAACAAGCTTATAAAAATAGGAAGATTATTTTCTTCCTATTTTATTTTAACTCCATACAATCAAAATTACTTTTAATAAAAGAAATAACTTCATCAGTAGCAACTACTAAAATTGATTCATCTTGGGGAAGAGATTCAATAAAATTGATTATCTCTTCTTTATTTTTACTATCTAAACTATGAGTTCGCTCTACTATAAGCTTATCTCCTACAAGAATAAGAGCACTTCCAAAGTCTTTTAACTTATATGATGTATAACACTTATCAAAGTTTATTGCATTATTTCTTAATTTTAACTTCTTACCAAACTCTACTCCTTCTTCTGATAAAGGAGGATTTAGATTGCCACTAGTATCTTTGTCTTCTCTAAAGCTCTTAACTACATAAAGCATTACTTATACCATTGTATTTCTAAGTTTTTATTATATTGTAAGAAATAAGTACGATAATCTTTATTATTACTACCAAGTTCTTTTGAAGAAGATGCTCCCCCTACTAAGTAACCATCATCAGTAACTATTACATCACTAAAATAATCAACTCCAGAGCCATTCTCTTTATTATTAGCAAGTCTTTCTAAATCAGTATTATATTTAACAATAATACCACGATAATCTAAATAATTATATGTATCTGTAGACTTTTCTTCATCTTTCTTATAAGTATGACCAACTACTATTAAATCATCTCCATCATTAACTATCTTATTAAATCTTGCTGCATTATTTCTACTAAAAGTAACTTCATCTAACACTTCTCCATCACTATTATATTTAAGAACTAACCCTTCTGTAACTTTATCTTCATCTTTAGCATCAATATTAATAGTTTTAGACCCTGCTACAAAGAATTCATCTCCTACTTTTACAATAGAACTAAAACCGACTGTATCAGTATATTCATAACTCTTAACAAATACTTGTTCTCCATCTAATGTATATTTAGCAATGACACCATAACGAGTAGCATCTTTACCAACTAAATAAAGATAATCACCATCTATAACAGCATCATTAAATATAGCAGACTTACTTCCTCCATAATTAGCTTTCCATACTTCATTAAGATCAAAATCATACTTAATTATTAAAGCACCACCATCTGGATCATTACCAATAACCATATTCTGTAAGATACTCTGACCAACTACAATAAATCCATCATCTACAAGTAATACTTTATTAAAAGTTGTATCACCTGCTATTTGTACACTCTTAGTATCAACTTGCTTACCATTTTTATCATATAAAACAATTAATCCATCAGTAGCATTATCTTCAACTTGCTGTTCATCATATTGCGCACCACCTACTGCAATAAAGCCATCATTATATTCTATAACATCACTAAAGTATGATGAATAACCTTTAGTATAAGCACTTTCAAACTCTACTTCAAAATCACTATTATATTTAGCAAACTTAGCTTTATTATAATCTTTCTCATAAGAATTAAACTCACTATTTTTAAAGTCACTATTACCAACAACTAAATAACCATCATCTATTTCTTTAAAGCTATTTAAAGTATCAGTATAAATAACAGACTTTGTTCTATTATAATAAGAAATACCAATATAACCAGCTTCTATAACTATAATAGCAATACATAAGACTATAATTACTCTTAACCATTTAATTAATCTTTTTTGTTCTACTTTTAATTCCTTTTTATTCTTCTTCATCTTCCCCTCCAAAACATACAATAAAATATTTCTTTTTACCACGTCTTACTACTACATATTTATTATCTATAGCAATATCTTTATTAATAGTAAACTCTAAGTCATTAATCTTCTCTCCATTAATACTAATACTATTATTATTAACAAACTCACGAGACTCTCTTTTACTACTACAGATATTATATTCTACAAGAAAATCTACTATATTCATATCTCTATCTATAATAAGTTTGTCTAACCCTTTAAAAGCCATTTCTATCTCTTTACTAGTAAGATTCTTAATATTACCACTAAATAATGCTTCACTAATATTTAAAGCCTCATTATAAGCATCCTCTCCATGTATAAAAGTAATAACTTCTCTTGCTAAAGCTTTATGAGCAATACGTCTTTCTGGAGCCTCTAGTTGTTCTTTTTCTATTTTCTCTATTTCTTCTTTACTTAAGAATGTTAAGAATTTCAAATAATCTATTACTTTAGTATCTTCTGCATTTATTAAGAATTGATACATCTCATAAGGAGTAGTCTTTTCTCTATCTAACCAAATCGCCCCCCCTTCACTCTTACCAAACTTAGTACCATCCGCTTTAGTTAAAAGAGGCATTGTAAAAGCATACACTTCTTTACCAGTCTTTTTACGAATCAAGTCAATACCTGCTGTAATATTACCCCATTGATCTTGTCCAGCGACTTGTAGTGTACAGTCAAACTCACTATTAAGATGTAAATAATCTAAAGCTTGTAAAAGCATATAAGAAAACTCTGCATAAGTAATACCAGAATCAAGTCTTCTTCTTACAATATCTTTATCAAGCATATAGTTGATATTAAAGTACTTACCATAATCTCTTAAGAAATCTATTACATTAATATCTTTAATCCAATCAAAGTTATTAACAACTCTAAAGTCCTTATCTCCTCTTGCAAATATCTTTTCAGCTTGTTCTTTTAAGCAAAGGAAATTATGATTTAATTCATTCTTACTTATCATAGGTCTTTCACTAGTAGGACGAGGGTCCCCAATAAGACCAGTCGCACCTCCTACTAAAAGTATTGGATGATGCCCTGCCTCTTTCAAACGTCTTGCAATTAAGAACGATGAAAAGTGTCCAATATGCAAACTATCAGCAGTTGGATCAGTTCCAATATAAAATGTAAGACCTCCTTTATTTAGTTTATCAACAAGTTCAGGACTAGATATATCTTTAATTAGTCCTCTCCATTTTAATTCTTCAAATAATGTCATTTTATCCCTCCTAATTTTTTTACTTTATTTTTACTTTCAACTTCACCATAACAATATTGATAAACATCTTCCCCATTCATAAGAGACATCTGAGTAATTCCATCAAATAATACTTCTATTGCCACGCCATAAATCTGCCAAAATTCATTAGCATCTTTTGGAGAGTCTAAATCAAAATCCTCTTCTACTTTAACAACATCATCTTTTATTTCATCCTCATAATCACGACAAAAAGTTTCAATATTTACATCAGTAGGAAAAAAATACTTTTTCTTTTCTAACAGTAACATTGCTAAAACTTGACTAGGTTCAACCTGTAATTTGCCAGTTTTTCTATACTGATTAACTTCTTCACTATATAATTCGCTTAAACTCATACTACCACTCCTACAAAATAAAAAGTTCCCATAAACTAAGGACGAGCATAACCCGTAGTAAACCACTGTATCCATCCTTAATCCTTAGAAACTATGCACTCTACCTAATTAACGCTTAAGTCACGTTTTTTCTCCATCTATGTAATTTCAAAATATAACTATCTTAGTTTACACCATCCACTAAGTCTCTTATAGTAGTTATATTTCTACTTTTAGATTTCATCAAAAAATCTAATTAAACTATACCAAAAAAAGACTACTAAGTCAAACAATTTACAACACTTTATTCATAACTACTACTCATCAATTCCTTAAATCTCTTTTCTTTACTAACATTACCACTAGAATCAATAAAATCTACACTAAAACTCTTATTATCAAAAATAATCCCTCCAAGTTCTAACTGTCTAACTAACTCTTTACTAACACCTAAAGAGCCATCAAAAAACTTAACATCTCCTAAAACTCTTCTAATATTTTTCTTAATTAAAGGATAATGTGTACAACCTAAAACGACATTATCGATATCTTTATATTTACTAAGATTATCATCTAAATATCGATCTATTTTTACTTCATTACCTTCTTCTATAAGTTCTGCAAGTCCCTTACAAGGAAGAAGTATTGTCTTATGATTATCATATTTATTAAATAAGGTAAGAAACTTCTCACTATTTATTGTCCCTTCCGTAGCCATAACTAAAGTTTTACCTTTAGGATTATAATCATGTACCATCTTATAAGCAGGCTCAATTGCAATAAATAAGGTATCAGGATATTCTTCTCTTAACCTCTTAACACAGATTGCACTAGCCGTATTACAAGCAAGAACAATCGCAACACATCCCATATCTAAAAGATAATCAACTACCCATTTAACAATACTATAGACTTCATCATCACTCTTATCACCATAAGGATTATGTTTAGAATCTGAGTAATAAATAAATTTAGCATGAATATTCTGTTTTAAAATCTCTCTTAAAACAGTAACCCCACCAATTCCAGAATCTAAAACTCCTATCATATATCATCCTCCAAAGTAGTTTTAACTAAATAAAGTCCACATGGCTTCGCTGTCGCACCATTCTTACCCCTTACTTTACTTTCAAGTATTCTTTTAACTTCATAAGGCTCTATCTTACCAGTACCAACTTTAAGTAAAGTACCAACCATATTTCTAACTTGATATCTTAAAAAACCACTACCAACAAACTTAATATCTAAAACGTCATTTTTTCTTGTAATAGATGCCTCATATATAGTCCTAACACAATTATCTTTAACATTATTCTCAGTAACAAAAGCTCTAAAGTCATGTTCACCTTCAAAAAAGTGTATTGCCTTTCTCATTCTACTAACATTAAGAAGATGGCCATGTTGATAAATATAATTTCTCAACATTGGATTAAACTCTTTCATATTTATATAATAATGATACTCTTTTCTTAAAACATGATACCTAACAAAGTAATCATCAGGAACTTCCATCGCACTATTTATATGTATCTCATCAGGTAAATAACTATTCAATGCTCTTTTTAATTTATAAGGAGTAATATCAACATCCAAATCTAAATGAGCCACCTGATCAATTGCATGAACCCCTTTATCAGTTCTACCAGCAGCGACTATCTTTACTTTAGTATTATTATTAATCTTATAAAGAGCACTTTCTAACTCACCTTGTATAGTTCTATACCCCTCTTGTTTCTGATACCCCTTAAAATTAGTACCATCATAACTAAATCTAATCAAAAATCTCATAATATCACTTCACATTCCAATATATATCTTTAATAAGGTCCATAACACTTTTTCTTCTAGGTAACTTAACATTCTTCTTATCTTTAACTAATAATATAAAGGAGACTATATCAGGTCTTTTAATATCATATTTACTATCAAAGAAAATATCACTACAATTACCTTCTACTAACACTTTATTATCTTTAAGTACTATTAAATAGTCAGTATATTGATATAAGTAATTAGGATTATTACTATAAATAACTATAGTCCTAGCAAATTTATCTTTTAATCTTGTAATAATTATAATAAGTTTTTTTCTAAGATTTAAATCAAGTCCTCTAAAAGGCTCATCTAATAATATTACTTTAGGATTTGTTAGAAATGCTAATGCAAACTGTAATAGTTTTAACTCACTCCCTGTCAAAGTAGAAATGCGTCTTTCTAAAATATCTATCTTAAGTCCTACTATTCTTAAAGAATCTTTAATTTTTTTATCAATATCATCTACTTCAAGTTTTCTATATCTAATATATTCTATAAAATACTCATAGATATTATCTATATTAAATAAATTAACAAATCTCTTCTCTACAAGTTCAATTGTCTTACTAAATAAATAGTAATTACGTCTTAACTTTCTAATTTTATTAAAGTAAATAATACCCTTACTATCATCTTCTAAAGATATTAATCTAAGTAATTTATCCCCATTCTCTCCATATATACCAGTAATCTCTCCTTTAGGTATAACAAAGGATAAATCAGAAAAAATTTTACTATTAACATGAGAAAACTTTATTTCCATAAATGCTCCACCATCCCCAAAGGACTAAGATTAATCTTAGGAACAAGATTATAATACTCTAATTTAACAGATAAATCTACCATAAAAGGTAATTCTAAACCAATTTTATTTAAAAGACTATCATCACTTAATACTTCTAACATATCTCCACTACTAACAATTACCCCTTTATCAAGTACATAAACAATACTATTAATAGTATAGATTACTTCTTCCAAAGAAGAACTAGACATAATTATAGTAATACCTCTTGTCCTTAACTGTTCTAAAAACCCCATAAACTCTTCTTTTTCTAAAGGAGACAAAAAAAGACATGGGTCATCTAATAATAGTAATTTAGGATTATATATAACTTTAGATGCTAAAAAGACTCTAAGTTTCTCATATTCATTTAAATCTTTAATCTTACTATTAAGTATATTAGTTATTTTCAAATCTTTAGCAATATCCCTAACTAATACATTAATCTTATCATCCTCATATCCTAATCTTTCCAATGGATATCTAATATTTTTTAAGACAGTAGCATAGTTAAAGGTTAAAGTAGCAATATAAGAAATATCATTATCACTTTTTATTATCTCTTTATCATAAGTAATTTTATTTTTAATATTAACTATACCTGCAAGTACTTTAAGTAATAAACTCTTTCCACTATTATTAGAGCCTGTAACAAATACTAATGAGTTTAAAGGTATCTCTATACTAAACTTAGTAAAGGGACCTAACATTAAGTTATCAACCGAAACCAAACTACTCATCTTATTTTTCCTTCTTCTTTTGAATATTATAGTTAATATGGGTAACAAACTTATCAGGTAAAAATCTAACAATAAACTTAACAAACTTCATCTTAAAACCTGGAATAATTATAGTCTTACCACTAAGCATCTTCTCCACTGCATATCTTGCCACATAACTACTACTTAAAGCTTTAACAGCAAACTTAACCCCTGCTCTATTATTAAAGTTAGTATCAACTGGTCCTGGACATAAAACAGAAATTTGTACTTTACTCTTACGTCTTCTTAACTCTTCATTAATCGCTAAACTAAGACGATAAACATAACTTTTAGAAGCATAATAACTACTAAGTAATGGCCCTGCCATAAAAGCAGCACTTGAAGATACATTAAGAATAATACCCCTATCTTTTTTTATCATATCTTTTAAATAAAACTTACATAACATATCAAGCGCTCTAATATTAACATCTAACATATTAAGTTCAGTATTAAGGTCTATATCAAAAAACTCTCCAAACACTCCAAAACCTGCATTATTAACAAGAATATCAATATCATCATTTTTAGTTAAGACATAAAGTTCTTTAACCTTTTGTAAATTACTAAGGTCAACAACAATTATCTTAACTTTAACTTTCCCATCTATAGTAGTTTTAACTTCTTCCAAAGCTTCCCTATTTCTACCAACAAGTATTAAATCATAATCTAATTTAGCAAGGTTTAGTGCAATATCACGTCCAATCCCACTACTTGCCCCTGTTATCATTGCCTTCAACTAAACCACCTCCAATTAACTATATTCTATCACAGAAAAAAAGAGAATACCAGTTCTCTTTACACAGTCTCTATATATTCCATAAGTTTTAAGAATAATTTCATATGCTCTTTAGATAAACCTTCTTTTCTAAGTTTACGAATAGCAATTCTTTTTTTCTTAATAGGCATATCACTAAATGTAATATTAGCAATCTTCTCTTTTAAATAAGTACTTATCTGTAAATCCATCAAAATACTATCAATATCTTCATTAATAAGTCTAACTGCATCAATCTCAATATCTTTACCTCTACAATTAAGAGTTAATTGTCCAATAGTATTAACATTATTAACTTCAACTACAAAGTCATTTTCTTCAATATACATAGATTCTATTTTAATTTCCTGATCATTATAATGAGCACTAACAGACTCTGCCATCTTAGTATTTCTAAATCTAAACTTATAATTACGTCTTATTGGTGCAATACCACTTTTACCTTCAACAGATCTAATAATTACAGTATAGTTATTTTGCATATAATTATAATCAATTTCTGTTTTTAAATAATATCCTTCTTTATATAAGGATGTAAGCCCATCATCTTCATAAAGAGTATATGTATTAGATACCCCAGGGAAAATATGAATCTCCATATCTAAAGGAAGTCCTACATTATTAACATCACTTCTATTTGATAAAGGTATAACTGAACCTGCTCTAGCAAAGACAGGATAATCTTCTTCTTTATAGAATGATACGTATTTTTTATCACCAGGAAACTTCTTACCAGTCTTAAAATCATACCAAACACCTTCAGGTATATAAAACCGATGGATTGTCCTATTCATAACATTATCTTTACGAGAAAGAATAGGACAAACAAGAAATTCACTTCCTAAAAAGTATTGATATTTATAGTTATTATCATCTATTACCCATTTATATTTATAATAGAAAGGTTCAATCAACATATTAGCATTTTTATAATAGTTATAACTCTCTGTATATAAGTAAGGAATCAATCTATGTCTTAAACGCAAGTAATCATTAGCAATAGTCTCAGTTTTAATGTCCCATCTCCAAGGTTCTCTTTTATAATAATTACCACGTGCAGCATGAAATCTTAAAATAGGACTAAATGTACCAAGCTCTACATATCTAATATAAAGTTCGCTCTCCTCAATACCACCATGGTTTCCTCCTACATCATGGCTCCAGAATGATACCCCAATATTAGCAGCAGCCATCATACTAGAAGATATTTCTTTAAGTCCATCCCAAGACACTTCAGTCTCTCCAGCATAAAGTATAGGATATCTATGAGGAGCATAAATACCATTACGACTAAGCATAATATTTCTTTTAGCAGGATTCCTACCTATATCTTTATAATTAAAGTGGTTATAAGCAAGTAACTTCAAAGCATTGTTATCGCCTTTATAGTCATGCCAGAAGAAATCAACACCTAAAGCCTCTAAAGGATGTAAAAATAGTTTAAAGTAAACATCAAGCAATTTAGGATTCATTGGATCAAAAACAATTATTTTATTATCATTAATACCTAAATATGAACAAGCTTGAGCATAATATGTTTCATGAGGATAAATTCCTTCACTGGGATCTATTTCTAAACCAAGTCTAACATTATGGTCATGTAAAAATTTAGAAATTTCACTTGGATTAGGAAATAATTCTTTATTAAAAGTAAAACCCGTATGCAAATCCTTAGCATTTCCAACATCACGATAATGCCAATCTTTATCTAATAAGAAGACTGCTAAAGGTACATTACGTCTTTCAAAATCACCAACTAACTCTTTAACACTATCTTCATTATAGGTAATATTACGACTCCACCAATTACCTAAAGCATAACGTGGAACAAGTTCAGGATTTCCTGTAAGTTTAAAGTAGTCTTTTAAAGCTAAAGGAAAGTCATCTTTATACATAAATACATATATATCTAAACTACCTTTCTCTCTTTCATAAAGAGTACCATCAGGATTAAACAAAAGACTATTACTATCATCAATACTAGCAAAACCTTCAAGAGAGTAAAGACCACGTCGCAAAGATTTAGGAGTATTAACATCTTCACTAATCATATTACCACCAAGATTACGAACTTCAGGGTGACCATAATACCAATCTCTATCGTTTTCACGACCTCCCATAAATAAAGTTATTTTTAAATTTTTCATAGGATCTACTTTACTACCAGAAAAATGAGCTTCTTTTACATAAGTTAAACGAAAGTATTTAGTAGTTATCTCTAAAAACTTAGCATCTTGTTTAGTTTGATATTCAGGAAACATAAAGGAACGATTAATAGCAAACTGACTAGGAACATCAACAAATTCACCACTAGGACTATATTCAAGTCTAACAAGTCTCTCAGATAAAACAGTAATACGATAATGTTTACCTTTATAAGTACATTTATCATCACTCTTAGCTTTACTACCATCAATTTCAAAGTGTTTACCTAGTGGGTACATAGACATAACTCCTTTCAATCCTTTTATACTCTTTAATTTTAACATAAATATAAAAGAATTAAAAGTAAGAACATTAAAAAGATTTAAATAGACAATCTATATGGATTTTCACTACTTCCATCACCACTTGTTATTTTAATATTACTATTTAAATAAAGTGTTGGATAAACATAATTGCCACCATCAGCACCTCCAAACAGAACATCAGCACCATAAGTATTAACAACATATATATCACGTGTATTATTCGAACGATGAACAATCATATACATACCTATATTACTTTTATATAACCAACTTTTTGGTCCTTCAGAAACATTACAACTCGTTATGGTATTGTAACAACTATCACTAACACCATTTGCAAAAGTATAGGTATAATCACTTATATAAATTAAACCAACTTCTCCTAACCATAATAAAGGTCTATTAGAAGTAACTTGATTACCTCGTTCTAAAATATAATCATCTTCTCCTGTGTTACTTGTAATTCTAGCATCTTTTCCTCCTAAATACCATACTACTTTACTAAACATACTCTTTGCTTCTTCATTTAAACCACTTTCACTAAAGTCACAACTAACAGTTCCATTATTGTGTCCACTATAACAAATACCACTACCTCTATTATAGTATAAACTTCCACCAACCTCTTCATTTTCATAGCCTCCGTTTAGAAGTTTCATAAGTCTAGCATCTGACCAATCGTTTTTTCCAAAATCATCTTCTGCTCCCGTTGCCATGTTTTTATTATCCCAAGAATAACTACCTATAAATTCATTTCTTATTATTTTAATTCTATTTTCTGTCTCTCCTTTAGCATTAACTACAGGAAACACACCTATTATTCGCCATACTTCATTATTAAAGATTACATAGTTATTAGGATTACTTCCTATATAACGATAATCAGTTAAAGCTTCTGTCTGATAAGTTTCACTATGATTAAATACATACATTTCCTTCTGCTCTTCTAAACTACTACTATTATAATCATTATTACTAGGATCATTCGCTTTATCTATTAAAACATCTACTCCTTCAGGTTTATCTTGTGAAACTTCTACTCTTAACTTTCCACTAAATACTTGTCCTGAATAATTTCCATCTACTTCATCTGTTATCCATAAACTTAAACTATATTCATTTGTACTCTTTCCTTCTATTGTTCCAGAATCTAATATTCTATTAGGATTACTTCCTATACTGGTAAGTAAATAAGCTCCACTGCTTTCTCCATTCTTAACTAGATTATACTTTAAATACTTATCATCTATTCTAGTATCAATCTCTTCTATAGTATTATCATCTAAATAAATTGTATAATCTACCGCTTTACTACCATTATTTATTAGTTTAAAAGTTGAACCTTCTAACGATAATCCCTCACTATCACTTATACCTACTGCATTATCTAAACTTATCCCTTCACTTGTCTCATCTAGTACTAACTCTAATTCTCCTACTTTTACTATCTGGTCTGCTCCATTTAACTCTGTAGTAAAGTAAGCATAACTTACTAGTATTGCAAGTATTAATACTATAAATATACTTATAATTATTACTGTTACTTTCTTATTTTTCTTCTCCATAAATCTCTTACTCCTTTCATTATTAAACGCAAAAAAGAATAGAATAATTCTCTACTCTATTCTTCTTACACTATGAAAGAAAGTAATTTTATTACTTAGATTAGGGTTAGATGCCCTCTAGTAACATTTTGTATATGCAACCTTCTCATATT
>CASEWH010000109.1 GCA_949291575.1 uncultured bacterium | reverse complement strand
GAAAAAAAAGTTAGAAGAGTTACATAGTTATAAAGAGGAATTAAAAATAATTAGAAGAAATCTATGAGAAAAAAGTAATAATTCTTATATAAAAGTAGAAAACTATAACTGTTTACTTAATAACGGTATCACTATCGTAAGAGATAAGATAATTAAAGGTAATAGTAATGGTGATGCCGTTGTTACTCTACCTGTTACTAAAGATAATGAGTTCTTATTAATAGTACAACCTAGACCAGTTAAAGAAGGATTTTTAGTAGAATTTCCTGCAGGTTATGTAGAAGATAAAGAAAATCCTTTGATTTCTGCTAAAAGAGAGCTTATTGAAGAGACGGGATATTACTCTGATAATATTAAGTATCTTGATTCTTTCTATCAAGACCAAGGTTGTAGTGAAGCTTATAACTATGCTTATCTTGCTTTAGACTGTGAAAAGGTAAAAGAACAGAAGCTAGATAAAGATGAATTTGTTAGATATTTCTTATGTAATTATGATGAAGTACTAGAACTTGTTAAAATGGGGTATATTAAAGATATACAATCTAAATATGCTTTAGAGTTATCTAAAAAATATATTAAGAGGAGATGATTAGTGTGTTAGAATATGGTTTTGTTAGAGTAGGGGCAATTGTTAATAAGTTAGTACTTGCAAGTCCTTTAGACAATGCTAAAGAGATAGTTAAAATGATTAGAAAAGTAGATAAAGAAGGTGTATCAATTGTTACTACTCCTGAACTTGCTCTTACTGGTTATACTTGTGGGGATTTGTTTTTACAAGATGAATTGCTTGATGAAGCAGAGAAAGCTTTAAGTATTATTATAGAATCTACTAAAGATTTAGATATTATTTCTATTATAGGGATGCCGTTAAGATGTAATAATCAACTTTTGAATACTGCTGTTGTTATAGAAAAAGGTAATATTATTGGTATTGTTCCTAAGAGTTATATACCTAATTATAGTGAATTTTATGAGAAGAGATGGTTTACTTCTAGTTTTGATTTAAGAGTAAGTGAAGTAAAACTATTAGATCAAGTTGTTCCTATTTCTACTAAGTTATTATTTAGAGATAATAAATATAGAGAAGTTACTTTTGCAATAGAAATATGTGAAGACTTATGGGCGGTTAATTCTCCTAGTAATAATCATGCTTTAAATGGAGCATCTATTATCTTTAATTTATCTAGTAGTAATGAGATTGTAGGTAAAGATAGTTATAGAAGAAATTTAGTTTCTATGCAATCTGCTAAAACAATATCAGGTTATGTATATGCAAGTAGTGGTATTATGGAATCTACTTCTGATTTAGTATTTGGAGGGCCTTCTTTAATCTATGAGAATGGTAAGTTACTTAAATCTAATAAACGGTTTGAGTTAGAGAGTAATTTAATATATACAGATATAGATGTTAAAAGATTAATTAATGAAAGATGTCGTAATAGTAGTTTTACTGGTAGTGTTTATAATGGAGACTATAAAGTAATAGAAGTTAATGTTTGTGATAAAATAAAGACTCTTGATAGGACTTATAAGATGTATTCTTTTATACCTGTTAATGATAAAGAAAAGAGATTTGAAGAGATATTAGAGATTCAAAGTAGTGCCATTGCAAGACGTATTCTTCATCTAGATAATACTAAGTGTGTAATTGGTATGTCTGGTGGACTTGATTCTACTCTTGCTTTTCTTGTTATAGTTCGTGCTTTTCGTAAACTAGGTCGTGATAATAAAGATATTATAGGTGTTACAATGCCTGGATTTGGTACTACTGATAGGACTTATTTAAATGCTATTAATTTAGTTAAAGAGTATGGTGCGACTTTAAGGGAAGTTAGTATTAAGGAAGCAAGTATACTTCATATGAGGGATATTGGGCTAGATGAATCTGATAGAAGTGTTACATATGAGAATACTCAAGCAAGAGAGAGAACGCAAATACTTATGGATATCGCTAATATGTTAGGTGGTATTGTTATAGGTACAGGAGACTTATCAGAACTTGCCTTAGGTTGGTGTACTTATAATGGTGATCATATGAGTATGTATTCTGTTAATTCATCTATTCCTAAGACTTTAGTAAGATATTTAGTAGAATATGTTAAAGATAACAGTACTGATAAAAGAAAAAAGATATTAACAGATATTTTAGATACTCCTATATCTCCAGAGTTATTACCACCTGATGAAGCAGGGAATATCTTACAGAAGACAGAGTCTAGTATAGGTCCTTATGTCTTACACGATTTCTTTTTATATCATTTGTTAAGATATGGAGTATCTTTTAAGAAGATATATTTACTTGCTAAATTAACTTTTAAAGATAGTTTTACTGATGATGAGATTAAAAAGTGGCTAAAAGTATTTGTTAGGCGTTTCTATACACAACAATTTAAAAGAAATGCTATTCCTGATGGAGTTAAAGTAGGTACTATTAGTCTATCTCCTAGAGGGGACTTAAGAATGCCTAGTGAAGCAAGTTATGAGAGAATTTTAGAAGAGTTAGATAAAATTTCTTAAAAAAGTATGAATTTTGTAAATTGGTCCTAATTTCTAGGGCCAATTTTGCATTTTTCCCTGGTGAATTTACTAAATTAACCCTTGTTTTTGTAGTGAATTTTCAAAATCCTCTTTTTGCATTAATTTCCTCCATGTGTTAGAGTGTAGGCATCTACGTAGAAAAACTAAAATTATAGGAGGTTATTAATGAAAAAAGAAGAAAAGAAAGAGAAAAAATTTATTAGTCTTTTATCAGATACTACATTTAAACATTTCTTTAAAATAGAAGATTATAAAGAGTTCTTTAATACTATTATTAGACCATATACAAATATGGAT
>CASEWH010000108.1 GCA_949291575.1 uncultured bacterium | reverse complement strand
TATTATTTCACTTTTCTTCATCACTTCTAAATCTATACCATATCCTAACATATCAAACAATCTGCCATTATACACAAATTCTAACTCAACTCCAGGAATCACCTTACCACTATAAAGACGTTTAATGTCCATATTATTAAGTTCATCATAAGCATTTATATTATTATGATCTGTAATAGAAATAACATCAAGTCTTTTTAAATTAGCTTTTTCTAAAATCTCAACTACGCCAAATTCACCATCTGAATTTGTAGTATGTATATGTAAATCTATCATTTTAATATCTCCATTATCAATTAATTATTTAAGAATTTAAGTGCCAACTCTTTAATCTTTCTAAATCTATGATTAAGTCCTGACTTAGTGATTCTTTTACCAGTTTCTAAACTAATAATCTCACTAAGTTCTTTAAGCGAAGCTTCTTGATATTTCTTACGAAACTCTAAAGCCTCTTTAGTCTTATCATCAAGTAACTCAACCCCCATATTATCTTCAAGTACTTTTATATAGTTTAACTGTTCCATAGCTGTCTCTAAAACTCTATCCATATTAGCTTGTTCACAATTATTAAGACGATTAGTTTTATTTTTAGCATCTCTATAAACCCTTATCTCTTCATAATATAGTACTGCTTTACTACAACCAATTATCTTCAAAAAATCACTTATCTTATCAGCTTCTTTAATATATAACATAAATCCTTTATCACGACTTAATAGTTTAGCATTTAATGAATAAGTATTAAGAAGTTTCTGAACAAAAACTGCTTCCACACTTTTCTCTATTAAAAACTCTAAATGATATCTACTAGTCTTTGGATCATTAATACTCCCACTACTTAAAAAAACACCTCTTAAATATCCTCTAACCTCATCATCTAACTCTACTAAATAACTAGGAACAACTTCATTATCAATACAAAAATTTTTTCTAATAAAAGTATCTCCTTTAGTAACAATTAAAGCTTTAAGCTTATTTTTACTAAAATTATTATTATCTAAAAGCTCTTCTTCATAAGATATCTCTTCATAACTATCAAGTAAATCTTTTAAATAATTTATAACACTATCATTTTCACTACTAATTGCAATAGATTCTTTTATTATTTGATAATTATTACGAAAAAAACCTGAAATTAAAGCTATTTTAGCAGTTTCAATTAATTTTAATGTTGTTATTTCATTTTTAACAGTACCTGTAAAAGACATAAACATCACCCCTATTTCATCAAGTATGAAAATATTAAAGCACTAAGTTTCCTGCTATGATGTTTCAAAGTATTATCAGCAACAGTTAAAAGGTCAGCTTCAATAAATTCTGTATCTAATTTAGATAATACAGGATAATCTATCTTAACAGGATCTTTCTGCTCTTCATTAGCATACCTCAAAGCCATCGCATCACTAATTTTAGAGTTTGATGCTATAACTACATCAAGCTTATGTTTACCTAGATAACTATTTATAAGGTTAACATGATCACTTACAGTAAAGTCATCTGTCTCTCCTGGTTGTGTTACTATATTACACAGATACATAATAGGAGTCTTAACTTCATCTAAAGCTTCTCTTATATCATCACTAATAATATGAGGAAATATACTAGTATAAAGGCTTCCCATACTAAAAATGATTAAGTCAGCCTCTTTAATAGCAACCTTTACTTCATCTAATACTTCAGGTTGTTCTTTATAAAAAAGTCTCTTCACTTTTTTATCACTCTTAGTAATAGAAGCTTCTCCTTCTATAACACTACCATCCATCATCTCTGCCATAAGTGTTACATTAGCATCTTCTGTTAGTGGTAACACTTTATTTTTAATATCTAAAAGTGTACAAAGTTCATTAATAGACTCTTTTAAACTACCTGTAATATTTAAAAGAGATATAAGTATTAAATTACCTAAAGCATGTCCATCTAAATCACTTGTCGTATCAAAGCGATATTCTAACATATTTTTAATATTTTGACTTGTAGAAGATAAACTACTAAGTACTTTTCTAATATCTCCAACAGCAGGAGCATGAAACTCTTCTCTTAATTTACCAGTACTTCTCCCATCATCTGAAACAGTTATAACTGCAGTTATATCTAAAGGGAAGTCTTTAAGTCCTTTAAGTAAATAAGAAAGCCCTGTTCCTCCTCCAAAAACTACTACTTTTTTATTATTCATTTACTACTCATCTCCTTGAAATCTCTAAAGCAACTCTTGCAGCCTCGCCCATAGCAATAACTATTTGGTAATCATACTTATTTAAGGCATCACCCACTGCATAAATTCCATCTATAGAAGTCATTAAATCTTCATCTGTCTTAATATAGCCTCTATCGTCTAAAATACCTAAAGACTCTAAAAAGTCAGCATTAGGAATCTGTCCAATATATATGAACACTCCATCAGTAATTATATCATTACTATTCTTTGTCTTAATAGTAATTCTATCATCTTTACTAAAACTTTCTACTTCTCCTTTTACAAAAGAAATATTATCTATTTTCTTAATCATATCCCGTAAATAAGCTTTCGCTCTAAATTCATTACGATATAAAACAGTAACAGACAAAGCTAACTTACTCAAATATATTGCCCCTTCAAAAGCGGCATCAGAAGCACCCACTACTACAACATCTTTATTCTTATATAAAGCCCCATCACAAACAGCACAGTAACTTATTCCCTTAGTCCTAAGTTCATCTTCACCTTTAACTCCAAGTAATTTAGGTTTACGACCAGTAGCAATTATAATATAGTCACAGATATATTCATCTTTACTAGTAATAACCTTTTTCTCTTTATCTACTTTTATCTCTTTAACTTCTTCATATTTAACTAAAACACCTAAATCAGTAATTTGTTTTAACATTTTTAGAGCCAAATCACTTCCACTGATAGACTCATATGAGGGAAAGTTCATAATATTACCATTATCAACAATCTGTCCTCCAGGCATAGACTTTTCTAAAATAATACAGTCTATCCCTGCTCTATTTAAATAAAGGGCAGCAGTCATACCTGCAACACCACAGCCTACAATTACTACTTTATATTTATTATTCATAAAGACTCTCCTCTCTATACAATACTTTTTTTCTTCGCACAAAAACAAAGTAAATACCAACAACAAACAATACTACAGATACAAGTTGAGCCACTCTAATAGGGCCTAACATTAAACTATCAAGTCTCATACCTTCTATTATAAATCTAATAAAAGAATACCACATCATATAAAATCCCATAAGTTGTCCTGTTTTAAGATTCTTATAAAACTTTCTAATTAATAAAAGAATTATAAAGCCAATTACATTCCAAACTGATTCAAAGAAAAATGTTGGCATATAGTAATCTCCATTAATATACATACCTCTAATAATAAATTCCGGTATATATAAACTCTTTAAATATCCATATGAAGTAACATAACCATACGCTTCACTATTAAAGAAATTACCCCATCTACCTATCGCTTGTCCGATAATAAGACCTACTACTAATATATCTAAAAGTTTTAAAAGATTTAATTTATGCTTCTTACTATAATACCAAAGATATAAAAGTCCACCAAGTATTCCTCCATGAATAGCAAGTCCTCCATGCCATATATAAAGTATTTCTATAGGATTAGACAAGTAATATGGTAGATTAAATAAAACATAATAAAGTCTCGCTCCTAAAAAAGCAAAGAGAATTGTATAGAAAAACATATCAAAGAGTTCATCTTTATTAACTTTTTCTTTTCTAAGCTCTAAAAAGACACAAACTCCACCTAGTATTACCCCTAAAAGAATAAAGATAGAATAATAATATATTTTTATAAATCCTAAATCTAAAAACACTCTATCCATGACGTTTTACCTTTCTTATAATAGGTTTAATAACAAATTCTTCTATTAAAACATTCGCTAAAGAAATTAATATTGATATAGCAAGAGCAACCCAAAAATCTAAAAGATTAAAATATTTACCAAGTATCCAATCTGCAAGTTTTAAAATAAATAAGTTTATAAATGGATAAAACAACCCTAAAGTCAAACCTGTTACTGGTATTGTAAACCTAACTAATAAGGGTTTAACAGTTTTATTTAAAATATAGATAATAAATGATGCAAGTATAGAAAAAAGTACAGGATGCGATGGATCTATATAAAATGTTTCAAAACCAAAGGAAACTAAAAAGAAGACTATAGAATAACTAGCAAAATACAAAAGCCATTCTAAAAATCTATTTAATCTGATTTTTTCTTTTGTCTTTACAATTATTCTCATAGTCTCCTCCTATAATTTATAACATCTTCTTTAAGAACTGTCCTGTATAAGATTCTTTAACTTTACTAATCTCTTCTGGAGTACCAGTAGTAACTATACTACCACCACCATCTCCTCCTTCAGGACCTAAATCTATGATGTAATCAGCACATTTTATAACATCTAGGTTATGTTCTATAACAAGCACTGTATCTTTATTATCGACTATTTTCTGTAAAATTGCAAGTAGCTTCTTAATATCAGCAGAATGTAGTCCTGTCGTTGGTTCATCTAAAACAAACAAAGTCTTACCAGTCGCTTTCTTTTGTAACTCCTTAGCAAGTTTAACTCTCTCTGCTTCTCCTCCAGAAAGTGTTGGAGCACTTTGTCCTAGTTTAATATAACCAAGCCCTACATCTTCAAGTACTTGAAGTTTATTTTTAATTTTAGGAACATTACTAAAGAACTCTAGGGCCTCACTAACTCGCATATCTAAAACATCTGCAATATTCTTCTCTTTATAGTAAATGTTTAAAGTTTCTCTATTATACCTCGTACCATGACAAACTTCACAAGGAACATAAACATCAGGTAAGAAATGCATTTCTATTTTCTTAACACCGTCCCCTCGACAAGCTTCACATCTACCACCTTTTACATTAAAAGAAAATCTATTCTTCTCAAAACCATACATTTTCGCTTCTTTAGTATTAGTAAACAACTCTCTAATATCATCAAATACTCCTGTATAAGTAGCAGGATTACTTCTAGGAGTTCTACCAATTGGTGACTGTGATATATCTACAAGTTTATCAATATTATCAAGACCAAGTATCTTTTTATGTTTACCAGGCTTAGTTTTAGATTTATATAAGGTATTAGATGCAGCTTTAACAAGTATCTCATTAATTAAACTACTCTTACCACTACCACTAACACCAGTAACACAAGTAAATGTTCCAAGAGGAATTTTAACATCTATATTTATTAAGTTATTCTCTTCTGCTCCTTTAATAGTTATATATTTACCAATACCTTTTCTTCTAATTTTTGGTATTTCAATACACTCTTTTCCATTTAAATAACGTCCTGTAACACTATTATCATTAGCCATAACTTCACTAGGAGTCCCTGCTGCAACTATTTTTCCACCTCTATCTCCAGCTTCAGGACCGACATCAACTAAATAGTCGGCAGCAAGCATAGTATCAGTATCATGTTCTACAACTATCAAAGTATTACCTAAATCTCTCATCTCAAGTAACGAATTAATAAGTCTATCATTATCTCTTTGATGTAGTCCTATACTAGGTTCATCTAATACATATAAAACACCAGTTAAACGAGAACCAATCTGAGTAGCAAGCCTAATACGTTGTGCTTCACCACCACTTAATGTTCCAGCACTTCTTGCAAGAGTTAAATATTCAAGTCCAACATTCTTTAAGAAAGATAAACGTGATTTAATTTCTTTTAATATAAGGTCTGCAATTTGCATCTTCTCTTCACTAAGCTCTAATTTATCAAAGAAAGTAATAAGTTCTTTAATACTCATTAGGGTTACTTCATAAATATTTTTATCCCCTACTTTAACAGATAAAACTTCATCTGCAAGTCTTGCCCCATTACACACTTCACAAGTCTGCTCTATCATAAACTTCTCTAACCATTCTCTAATCCAACTACTAGATGTTTCCATATAACGTCTCTCAAGATTATTAATTATTCCTTCATAATAATCAGTCTGGTTAGTAACATTACCACTTTTTGAAGTAAAATGAAAATTAATCAATTCATCACTTCCATATAAAATTAAGTCCCTCTCTCTTTCCGTTAGTTTCTTAAAAGGTTTAGTAAGACTTATTTTATAATGCTTACACAAACACTCTAATTTCTTAAAATAGATATTATCAGTATCATCTCCAAGAGTAACAATCGCTCCATCTTTTAAAGATTTATTCTTATCAGGAATAACTAAATCAGGATCTATTTTTAATTTAATACCAAGTCCCTTACACTCATGACATGCTCCATAAGGTGCATTAAAACTAAATAGACGAGGTTCAAGTTCAGGTAAAGAAAAATCACAATAAGGACAAGCAAAGTCTTCTGAATAAACAACTTCTCCACTACCTAAAAAATCAACAACTACTTTACCCTTACTAAGCTTAGTTGCAACTTCCAAAGATTCAAAAAGTCTACTTCTAATACCATCTTTTAAAACAATTCTATCTACAATTACTTCAATATTAGACTTCTTATTCTTCTCTAAAGTAATCTCTTCTGTTAAATCATGCATCTCTCCATTTACTCTAACTCTAACAAAACCCTGTTTTCTTAAGTCATCAAGTAAATCTTTATGAGTACCTTTCTCTCCATGAACAACAGGAGCCATTATAACAAGTTTAGTTCCTTCTTCACGTTCTAATATTTTATTAGTCATCTCTTCAATACTTTGACTAGTAATAGGAATATTATGATTAGGACAATATGGAACACCAACTCTTGCAAATAAAAGACGTAAGTAATCATATATCTCTGTAACAGTACCAACAGTACTACGAGGATTCTTACTAGTAGTCTTCTGATCAATACTAATCGCAGGACTTAATCCTTCTATAGAATCTACATCAGGCTTTTCAGTCCCACCTAAAAACTGTCTAGCATAGGCAGACAAACTCTCTACATATCTTCTTTGTCCTTCTGCATATATCGTATCAAAAGCAAGAGAAGATTTACCACTACCACTAACACCTGTCATTACAATTAATTTATCTTTAGGTAATTCTATCGAAACATTCTTTAAATTATTTTCTCTAGCACCTTTAACTATTATTTTATCCACAATTACCACTTCCTTAAAACGCTATTTATTATAATACAAAACAACTAATTTTTCTACTACCAAAATATACCACAAGTATAATATTAAGTCAAACAAATTTTCTATAAAAAGAAAATAATAAAAGTATAGACCACTCTCTAATCTATACTATTATCTTTGTCCCAATAAGAATGCAATTAAAGGTATTAAAAGACTACTAGCAATTACAGCAAATGCTAAAGCATAATTAGTAACAAAAGCTGCTATATCGTTATCTTTCTTTCCAGGTAATGGCATTGGAACAATATTATCATCATCATTACCATAATGTCCTGTACTCTTAACATAACTTCTACCTTTACTAGAACCGCCTTCTTCTTCAAGAGCCTTATTAAGCTTAGTAATCTCTTGTTTATTTTTAATCTCTAAATATTCACTCAAATAATGATGACCACCATTAACTACTATCATTTGATAATAATTAACTAAGTTCTCAGGTATAAATATCTTAAATTGTGAAAAGTTTTGTTTTAAAAATTCTGGTCTTAAATAGTCTAACGTTTCAGAAAGTAAACCTATTTCTAAGAAAGCCAAGTTATATATATTATTATTTATTTTATTAGTAATATCATCATCCATTACATCAATACTTTTAAAATTAACATAATCTTCATTATTATTAGTAACACCTACTACTATATTTTTAGGATTAAAATTAATAACGTAATACCCTTTACCATGAATATATTTCATCGTAGAATCCATAACATAAAAAAGACGTGTATACTCATCATTATTATGATAAGTCTTAGTATACTCATCTAATGTTGATTCAAAAGGAAATCTAACTATCTCTCCCATAGGCATCACTGCTTTCTATTCTTTATACTATAATTTTATAGCATTTTAAGAGTAATTACAAGTACGTTTATATTCAAGAATCTTTTCTTTCGCTCTAGTTGTCTTAACAGAATCTAACCAATAATCTTCAGGACCTCCTCCCATTACAAAAGAAACTCTATCATTATTTTTTAACTCATAATCAAGTGGTACTTCTATTCCATTAACAATCGCTCTACCAAGATTATAACCAGTACTATCGCCTTCTAAAAATGCTAAATCTATAGGAGTAGAACCTGAAGGTAATTCAATAGTTCTATTATTTTTAGTTCTAACATAGACATGTTCGTTAGCAAATAACTCTTTTTTAACTTTCTCTACATATAAATCATTTCTTTCAAAATATTCACTAAGAAAGTTAAGATCTTTACAAAACTGTAAATTCTCTCTTATCTCATCTTGTACTTCACTAAATGGTTTATTCTTTGAATAGATATAATATGGAAGTCCATAAGTATCTATCATATCCATAAAATTAGTCCTAATCTGTGCTTGCACTAAACAATTATTAACAGAAAAAACAGTATGTAAAGACTGATATAAATTAGTTTTAGGTACTGCAATAAAATCTTTAATTATTGATTTAGTAGGAACATATTCTTTATTTATAACACCCAAAGCTTTATAACAATCTAAATAATCATCAGTAATTATTTTAACAGCAAATAAATCATGCACTGCATCAAGAGTTACAATACTTGTATCACTATTATTAAACTTTCTATTAAGTTTATTTAACTTTTTATAAGTACTATAAACTTCTTTTATTCTTAACTTAACAACACCTTTAATATTATTATCTCTTAAAGTCTTTTCTATATTAAAAACAACTCTATCTAATGTATCTTTATTTACATCAAAATACTCATTTATTTTTCTTGAAGTATCTTCATAATCTAAAGGATTCAACACTTTAAAAGATAAATCCTCTAATTTCTTTTTCACTTCATACATACCAGTACGATATGCTAAAGAAACATAAAGATCAATAGTTTCAAGTGCATTTTCTTTTTGTTTAAATTCACTCTTAAAACCAATTGTCATCATATTATGAAGTCTATCTGCACACTTAATATGAATATCCCTAATATCATCATTAATCGCTCTTAATATCTTAGCAGTATTCGCTTCTACTTTTTCACTCTTACTAGAAAAGTTAAGTCCTTTTAATTTACTAACCCCATCAACAAGTCCTGCTACACTACTTCCAAATATAGACTCTATTTCTCCTAAAGTAATATCAGTATCTTCAACAGTATCATGTAAAAGACCAGCTACAATTGTTTCTGTATCATTATAAGTAGAAGCAAGTATATAGGCAACATATAAAGGATGAGTTATATAAGGTTCCCCACTCTGTCTAAATTGTCCTTCATGAAGTTTAGAAGCTAACAGATAAGCTTTTCTAATAACTTCCTCTCCTCCTATATTATTTTCTCTTACTTTATCAAGCACATCATTAATAGTTATCAAAATATCACTCCTCTCCAAATTTATTTACAAAAAAATGACTTACCAAAAAAGTCATTCTTATATACAACAATTAAATATATCTAAAGAACCTCTCATAATACCACTACCTCTCAAAGATTAGAAAGATAATAGCAAAGAAAAGTAATACTTGTCAACCACAAAATTGAAATTTTTCTTTCAAGTTCTTAATTACTCTACTAATATGAGAAGAACTAACCTCTAAAAGGTCCATAATTTCCCGATATTTAAAGTTATTTAATCTTAACGTAATAATCGCTGCATCTTCTATATTTAAATCATACAAGTAGTTATTTAATTCATCATAGATATCTAAATCATCTATAACATCATAAGGATCTTTCGCTTCACTATCTCTAACTTCAAAATCTAACTCCTGATATTTCAAAAGAGGTCTATTCTTAAGAGTAAGAATACTTCTATACATATAATTAAAATTAGATGTTAAACATACTAAAAGAAAAGAATAAAACAAAGTTCCTTTATTAGAATCAAACTTCTTAATAGCATGATTAAAAGCAATGATACCTTCTTGTAAAAAGTCATCAAGAGTAAATCCTTCATAGTGATTAGCTTTTAAATAATTATAATACTCTAAAGCTTTACTATAAATAATAGGCTTATATTTCTTAAGCATAATATCATAAGCCACTTCATCATTATCATAAATTAAGTCTAAAAGTTCATAATCATTATATTTCATAAATCCTACTTTCTACTTCGGACTACCTCATATATCAATATTCCTGCTGCAACAGAAGCATTTAAACTATCTATTTTAGGACTAATAGGAATAGTAACTAAAAAATCACAATTTTCGTTAATTAACTTACTAATACCTTTCTCTTCATTACCAATGATAAGACAAACTTTTCCATTATAGTCTACCTCTCTATAGTCTTCCCCATTCATAACTGTACCATATATCCAAAAACCATTATCTTTAAGTGTTTTAATAGTATTATTAAGATTAGTAACCAAGACTATATCAATATCAAATACTGCACCTACACTAGTCTTAACAACAGTAGAGTTTACAAGTACTTGTCTATCATTAGGAATAATAATAGCATTAAACCCTGCAGCAACAGCTGTCCTAATAATAGCACCAAAGTTATGAGGATCAAGAATATGATCTAATAGAAGAATCTTATCATCTTCTCTATTTAATATTTTATTTAAAGGAGTATATTGGTAGTCCTCCATATCGATGATTATACCTTGGTGATTATCTTTGGTCAAATTATCAATTTCCGATTTTCGAGCCAATTTTATCTTAGATTTTGGAAATTCCCCTAGTAAATTTTTAATTTTCAAGTAATATTTCTCTTCAATTTCTAATTTTCTAACTTTTTTCAAAAGTTTTTCATCTTTAAAAATTCTTTCCGCTACATTTCTTCCATATACTAACATAATTCCTCCACTATATAATTCATAACTTCATCTATTCTATCCATTCTATTACTAAGTTTCAAATATCCAATTAGTGCTTCTATTGCAGTCGCTTTTTTATATTCTATCACACTACATCCCTTAGGATTAGCATGACTCTTAGCATTTCTAGCTCGCTTAATAACACTAATCTCATCTTCATTAAAGAAGTCACTATCTAACATTTTATCTAAAAAATAAGCTTGTCTTTTCGCACTAACATAATTAATAGATTCCTTCTGCAAATCATTAACTTTATTAATTTTTTTCTTAATTAAAAAATCTCTAATATACTCTTCATAAACTGCATCACCAAGATAAGCCAGTACTAAAGAATTAACACATCTAATATCCATAAACACTCTCCTAAAGAAAAAAGACTATAAAGTCTAATCTCTATCATTACCCATAACAACTAAAACTAGTCTTAATAATTCTAATAATGTTGATATTAAAGAAGCGACATAAGTCATAGCAGCAGCACCTAACATAGAACTAGCCATAGATTTTTCACTACTATCAACTACTTTTAATTTACTAAGAAAGATTTTACCACGTTTAGAAGCATTAAACTCAACAGGTAAAGTAATAAGTTGAAATAATAATATTGCTACTAACAAGAATATACCAATCCAAGCAAGATTCATCGCTCCAAAGATAAGACCAATTAAAACAGCTAAATAACCAAACTTAGAACTAAAATTAACAATAGGTACTAAGAAAGATCTAAATTTCAAAAAGAAATAGCCTTCCTTATCTTGAACAGCATGTCCACATTCATGAGCAGCCACACTAACACTTGCAATAGAGTCCCCATTATATATATCAGTAGAAAGTCTTACCACTTTAGCTCTTGGATCATAATGGTCAGTCAAATATCCTCTAGTCTCTACAACATAAATATTATCTAATCCATTATCTTTTAATATTTCTCTAGCAACTTCTGCACCTGTCATACCACTTTTAACTTTAACTTTCTTATATTTACTATATCTTGTTCTTAAATAAATATCTGCAACAAGAGTTATAAGAAAAGCAATTATAACAAGTCCATATCCAAAATACATATAATAAAACATTTAAAACCTCCTATATTTTCTCAATAGTAGTACCTTCTCTACTATCTATTAATCTAAAACCAATACTTTCTAAATAATCACGAATCCTATCAGCTTCAGCATAATCTTTATTTTTCTTGGCTTCATTTCTCTTTTCTATTAAACTTTTTATCTCATCATCAATATCTATTATATCATCTTTTAACAAATCTAAACTTAAAACTTTATCAAATTCCATAACTAACTGTTTCTTAGTCTTATCACTAGTATCAAGTTTCAACACTTCATAAAGAACTGTTAAAGCCATCGCTGTATTCATATCATCACTTAAAGCATCTTTAAATTTATCTAAATAAGTATTAATTATTCCCTCATCAAGTTCGCCTTCATCTTTAAGTAAAGATACTCTATTCTTAAGTTTCTTATAAGCATTCTCTGCCTGTCCTAAAGCTTCATAAGTAAAAAGTAAAGGTTTACGATAATGAGACTCTAAGCACATATAACGATAACTTAAAGGATTAAAGTCAGCATCTTCTAAAGTACTAACAGTAAGTATATCTCCTTTAGATTTACTCATCTTACCACTTTTATCATTTAAATGTTCTCCATGTACCCAATAATTACACCATTTATGACCTAAATAAGCCTCACTCTGAGCAATTTCATTAGTATGATGTGGAAAGATATTATCAACACCACCACAGTGTATATCAAGATGTTCTCCTAAATTTTTAATAGCAATACAAGAACACTCTATATGCCAACCAGGATAACCTACACCAAAAGGACTATCCCACTTTAACTCTTGTGAATCAAACTTAGACTTAGTAAACCATAAAACAAAGTCAGCTTGATTTTTCTTATTACTATCAAACTCCACACCTTCACGTGCCCCCACTACCATATCATCAATTTTATGATTAGTTAAAATATAATAATCACTAAGTTTAGATGTATCAAAATAAATATTACCACCAGCTTTATAAGCATAACCTTCATCAAGTAACTTCTCTATCACCTTTATATAAGAATCTATATTACTAGTAGCAGGACTAACAATACTAGGCCACTTAATATTAAGTTTCTCTGTATCTTTTTTAAACTCATCAGTGTAAAACTTAGCGATATCTAATACTGATTTATGTTCTCTCTTCGCACTTTTAAGCATTTTATCATCACCACTATCAGAATCACTTGATAAATGCCCAACATCAGTAATATTCATACAACGCTTAACATTATAACCTAACATATTTAAAGTTTTTTCTAACACGTCTTCCATTATATAAGTCCTTAAATTACCAATATGAGCATAATGATAAACAGTAGGACCACAAGTATACATCTTAACTTCATTTTTATCTATTGGCACAAACTCTTCTACACTTCTTGTAAGAGTATTATATAATTTCATAAAAAGCACCTCTTTCTAATTGTCTATATTATACCATCAAACTAACTAAAAGAAAATAAGAGACTTATAATTATAATCTCTTGCTTTATTATATTACTTACTAATACTAATTATGTCGCCACTGGTGACGCAAACTCATTATCAAATTATTTATTATAAAGTTTTTAACATCTTTAAAGAAACTAAATGATCCACATCAAATGACCTATAATAATATTTACCAAAAGCAGAATAAGGAACATTATTTCCATTAACATATACTTTAATAATCTTTCTATCTCCTATCAACATTAATGAGACTATAGGAAAAACCTTTGGTTTTATTCCCTCTGAAATTCTTTTTGAAACATCTCTTAAAGTATTTTCATTTAAATCTTTCTGACCAATAACATCTCCATTATTTTCTACACCAAAATATACTGTCCCTTCATTATGTTTGTTAAGCATCGCAGATAATGATATAACACCATTAACAAGCTCATTAGTATTTTTTTTAAATTCTATTTTTTCAGATTCAATGCCTAAATTCATCTTTCTTCACCACACTTTAAGTCTAATAACCATTAATAATTTAATCTTGAGGCTCACTATAATTAATAACATTAGAAATAGGAATAATATAATTATTTTCATCTAACTTAGTCAAAGTATCATAAAAACAGATAATTCCCCCAGTTCCTATTTCTTTTTTAGTTTTCTCTAACTTACTAAAATTCTTAATCATTTCTTTTTTAGGAATAGCAGTCTTTTTAATTTCTAAAGGATATAACTTATTATTCTTATAAAATATTAAATCTATTTCATTTTTCTCTTTATCACGATAATAATAAAGATTAGGAGTAATACCTCTTGCATTATATGCTTTAATTATCTCACTAACAATAAATGTTTCTAAATAATGACCTGAACTAGAACCAAGCTGTAACTCTCTTGCACTAGTATATCCTGCTAAATAAGCAGCAAGACCTGTATCCATAAATACGATTTTAGGTAAATGAGTTATTCTTTTAAGTTCACTATTCATATAAGGCTCAAGTAAATAAACAAGTCCAGATGTTACTAAAATACTTAACCATCTAACAGCAGTAGGAACACTAATTAAAGCATCATTAGCAAGAGCCGTATAATTAAGTTGTTCTCCTGTCCTAGATGCAACACTTACAATAAATTTTCTAAAACTAAGTTCATTTCCTATCTCTGTTAGTTCTTTAACATCACGAGAAATATAAGTGTCAAGATAACTATTAAAATAAATATCTCGTGACATATCTTTCTCCATATAAAGTGTAGGCATTCCACCTTTAAATATTATCTCATATAATTTATTAACATCTATCTTAGGCATAGTTTTATACTCATTTAATTTAGCAGGATCAAACAATTCTTTCTTTTCATTTTTAACTATCTCAGAATACATAAAACTATTTAAATTAATAATCCCAACACGACCTGCTAAAGACTCGCTAACATTTTTCATCAAATGAAATTGTTGTGAACCTGTTAACCAGTACATTCCATTTTTATTTTCTT
>CASEWH010000107.1 GCA_949291575.1 uncultured bacterium | reverse complement strand
ACTAGAACTTATGTTTTAATTTTATTATTAGTAAAGTCAAACATAACCATACCATCTATCTGGGTATTAAAGACAATAGAACCATTTTCCTCTAATCTTTCTACTACCTCTTTATGAGGATGATTAAATTTATTATCTACTCCTGCAGATATTAAGGCATAAGTAGGATTAATTGTTCTTATAAATTCTTCACTACTACTAGTTCTAGAACCATGGTGACCTACTTTTAATATAGTAATATCATCAAGTTCATAGTTATCTAAAATATATTTTTCACTTTTAATACTAGCATCTCCCATAAATAATAACTTCTTATCATCAATAGTACTATATAAAACTAAACTACTTTCATTTTCATCAGGATAAGTATTTGAAATAACTAAAAAATTAAAATTACCTAAACTAAAACTATCTCCTTCTATTAATTTATAATGACTAGGAGAACTATCCCATATCTTTTTTTCTAAAGTATTTAATTCATTTCCATTAAAGAAAATAGTTCCCACATCTATCTCATCCATTATAGTTAAAGCTTCCCCTACATGATCATAATCACCATGAGTTAGAACTAAGTAGTCTAATTTTGTTATACCTAACTGATTTAGAAATGTAACTAAATATTTACCCTGGCTACTTTTTTCATACTGCATCCACTCTTCCTGATAATAATTTATAACACCTCCTGTATCTATTAACATAGTCTTATTATTAGATGTTAGTAGAAAAGAATCTCCTTGTCCTACATCAATCATATATAAAGCATCTTTGGGAAATACTTTAGGATAAGAGTAATGGACTACTACCATTAGTAATATTAAGAATAAAAATAGTTTCTTTTTTACCTTTAAGAAGAAATAACTAAATATAAGTACAAAATATAATAAATAATAAACTAAATTGAACCTTGCTAAAGTAATATATCCTATATTAAGGCGAGATAAAAATAATACACTTTCTTCAAAGATATTTATAAAAAACTCTAAGATAAACGATAAATGTGGTATAAAGAAACATATAATCGACAAAGGAAATATAATAACATTAATAAAAGGAACATAGAAAAGATTATAAATTATACTAAGAGGATTAATATAAGAAAAATGATATAAAGAAATGGGTAAACTAACTAAGAAGCTTACCCATGATACCTCTAATAAGTCTATTATCTTATCTTTACTCTTCTTATTATTCATGTATAGTATTAAAGTACAACTTATAACTGTAGAGTACTGGAAACCTACATCGAATATGTAATAGGGATTTATTAAGAAAAGAATACTTAAAGATAATAGAATTAAGAAAAGAGGTCTTATATTGAAGTCAAAAGTGTTATTAATAGAAAATACTAAACTAAAAATCAAGGCTCTATCAATCGCTGCACAATCTTCTATTATTAAATAATAACTGAGTACGATAGAGAACACAAAGATTAAATTTTTTAAATTAAAATTTTTCTTACGAAAGGAAATGATTGAAATAAGAAAACTTATTTGTGTTCCTGATAGAGCGAAAAGATGAGAGATTCCAAGTTTTCTGAAATCTTCTTCTAAAGTAGTATCAAAGGAAGTATCATCTCCTAAGAAGAAGACTTTTATATAACTTCCTACTTTATTATCTGCTATACTACTTCTAACAGTATTTCTAATACTATTTAAAATATTACTATTTTTGGTTTTAATAGAAAAATCAGATACTTTCATTATATAAAAAATCTTTTGGTATTTTAGGTAGGTAGGATAGGAAAAACCATAAAAATTTTGACTGGAAATGGGGCTTTTTAACTCTCCTTCTAAAGTAAGAGTATCACCTAATGAAAGTTCTTTCTTTGTTTTATTTAATTCTTCTTCGGTATCGAAGTAATAAGTGGCGATAAGTTTTTCTTTAGTTTTAAGTGTCAGTGTCATTTTATTACCTTGATATTTTATAGATAAAACTTCTCCATCTATTTTAGTTTCACTCCCTTCAAATGAAGAAGTAAAATCTATATTTATGTAAATAACAAGATAAGTTAAACTAATAATAAATAACGTAATATAAATAGATTTAAATAGTAATATTTTCCTTAATTTGATCAAAGATAGCATCTCCTATACCACTAACTTCTTTTAACTCTTCAATATTTTGAAATGCTCCTACTTCTTCCCGATACTCTATTATAGCTTGTGCTTTTGCCTCTCCAATACCAGGAAGTGTCATTAACTCATCAAGTGTTGCAGTATTAAGTGATAATTTACCACTAATAACTACACTACTAGAACTAGTATCATCAGTACTATCTTTAATGCAAGCATCGTTTTTAATACCATTTTGACTTAAGCAGGCTTCTTGTTCTATTTCTTCCTTTTCTTTAGTTGCTGTAAAATTCTCTACTTCATCATAACTATAGACAATAATAACCATCTCATCTTTAACTTTCTTAGAAAGATTCAAAACTGAAGTGTCGGCAACTTCCGTTAAATCACCTGCTAATCTAATGACATCAATAACTCTACTTCCCTCTTTAACAGTATATATTCCAGGATTAATAACTTCTCCTTTAATATCTACTTGATAGTAAACCTCTTCTTCCTCCTCTTCATCCTTTTTAGTATCATTCTTTGTATTTAAAACAATATTTTCATCTTCTTTATCATCCGCAGTAAAATTTTTATAGATAAAGACAAAGCCTATGACTAATAGCAAAACAAGTCCTAAACACACTAGAATTATTTCTTTCTTATGACGATAAGTAAAAGTCATTTCTAATTCCTCCTTTCCAGTTATGATACTATCAGAAGAGGAAAATAATTGCAAAAAGCAAATTTTGCAAATTCACCCCAATTTTAGAGGTGAATTTAGTAAATTCGCCCGTAGAAAATGCAAAATTGACCCTCATTTTGGGGGTCAATTTACAAAATTCATACTTTTTTAACTTTTTTTATCTCTTAGTCTATTTTCTATATTAACACGTTGAACTATCGCTAAGGAAAACATTAAACACAAAGTAAAACTTCCTCCATAACTTAAGAAAGGTAATGGAACTCCTGTCATAGGCATAAGTCCAAACAATCCCATTAAATTAACAATAACATGTAGGAAGATATAAACAGCAACTCCATAGCAAAGTAAAGCACCTCTATTAGTATAACTTTCTCTTCCTATCTTTAATATTCTATAAAGTAAATAAAGATATGCAAGAATGATAGCAATACCTACAATAAGGCCTAATTCTTCAACTACAACTGCAAAGATAAAGTCTGTATATGGATATGGTAAATATAAATATTTCTGAGTACTATTACCAAGACCAATTCCCGTAAGTCCTCCATTATTAATAGCGATATAACCATTACATACTTGGTTACCTGTATCAAGGAGTCTATCACAAGGCCTTGTAAAATTAAATCTTTCTAACTGTCTTGCTTGTAAAAAACTACCTCCAGTCATAATAAGTACGGCACCTACTACTAAACACATACCAAAGAAAAGAGCGATGACTTTAAACTTAATAACTTTAGAGACAGGAGAGGAAAAAAATACTATTCCTGTAAGTGCTGCAAATATAATAGCAGTACCTAAATCTGGTTGTAACATAATCAAGAAAGTTATTATCACACCTATTATTAAAGGTATAATCGCTATAAAGAAATTATCTAAACGTTTCTCATGTACTTCATAAAATCTTGCCATAAAAACAATCATAATTACTTTAATAAATTCACTAGGTTGCAAAGTAAAAGGACCAATAGGAATCCAACTAACAGCATAGTTTGTCGCTTTACCATAAATAAGTAATAGAATAAGTACTGCTACAAAAGCTATTAAAAGAATATTTGACATCATACCATAAAACTTAGTATTAAATTTAACCGTAAATATACAAAAGATAAAACTTACAATTAAAAATAATCCTTGTCTAAAAAAATAAGCATAAGGACTTCCCCCATTCATATAAGATGTAACATTACTAGCAGAAAATATCATAATAAGTCCTAATACAAAAAGAATTAAGGTTAAAATAAATAAGGGTTTATCTATATTTTTTATTATGTCTTTAAATTTTGTCATCTAATTTCAACCCTCCTTATCTTTAGTCTTTTTCTTTAAGAATATCATAAATTTCATCATGTTTAAAGTCACCTAGTCAAATTCATTAACAATTTGACATATTTTTTCATATCTTATATTAGAAAAAGGAGGTTTTTAACTATGTATTATTATGGTGGTGGATCATTTAATTCATTCCCAAGTTGTGGATGCGGTAATCAATGGTTCTTCCCTAGTTGCAATTGTGGCTGGGGCTGGAATAACAACAATAACAATTATGCTATAATTTTAGTCTTATTTATATTATTAGTTATTGTAATTGGTGTTAGATTCACAAGATAAGAAAGGTTAGCCTTTCTTTTTTTCTGTTTTTATGTTAATATATAGCAAGAAATGGGGTATTTTAGATGTTAAGAAATAAAGATATATTAGATGAAAAGGACAAAAGATTAAGATTAGTTAGTAAAGATGTTACTTTTCCTTTAAGTAAAGATGACTTAAAGACTATTGATTTAATGGTAGAATATCTAACTAATAGTCAAATAGAAAGGTTATCAGAAAAATATAATTTAAGACCTGGTATGGGTATGGCTGCAATTCAATTAGGTATTCCTAAAAGATATTTAGTAATTGTTCATGAAGTGGATGAAGAAGAGTTTGATACTTATATTATTTGTAATCCTAAGATTATTAGTAATTCAAGTGAAAAGATTTATGTAGAAATGGGAGAAGGATGTTTATCTGTTAATCGTGAAGTTGATGGTATTGTACCTAGATATGCTAGAGTTACTGTAGAAGGATATGATACTAAAGGTAATAAGATAAGGATAAGAGCAAGAGAAGAACTTGCTATTGCCTTTCAACATGAAATAGATCATTTAAATGGTGTTATGTTTACAGATTATATTGATCCTAAAAATCCATTTAAAGATAGTGATAAATATAGACCAATTTAAAACAGGACGAACCTGTTTTTATTTTATATTTAAATATTATTTATCATAGATTAGTATCTTTTTACATAAATGAACATAAATTATTTTGTTTAACATTTACAAAATATTTTATCACTGCTAGAATTAAGTAGGAGGATATCATGAAGAAATACATTGTTTTATTAATTTTAATTATTTTATTTGGATTCACTTTTGCATTTAGACGGCCTTTATATAATTTATATAGAACTTATTTTGTTAAAGAAGAAAAAGAAGTTACTTTAACTGCATCTAATGATTATACAAGGGATTATGATTTTAATTATGTTAAAAGAACTGATGATTTTACTCCTAGTAATTATCAAGATTTATTAAATATCTACTATACTGTTTTAAACTCTGGTGAAGAAGAATTCTCATTTTACTGTACTGATGAGTATTCAGAATGTATAAATGATGTTGATAGTCTTGCTAATAATCAAAAAGTTCTTTCTACTATTAATAACTTTGTTCATCCTTTTAATAGTTTTAGACATTTAGAAACAAGTTATGATGATTATGGTAAAGTTACTTTAAAGATTGAACATATTTATAGTAATAATGATATTAAATTAATAAATGCTAAAGTTGAAGAGATAGAAAAAGAAATATGGAATAGTTCTATGAGTAATGAAGATAAGATTAAGGAAGCTCATAATTATATTATTAATAATAGTAAGTATGATAAAGATAGAAGTGATAACAATATAGTTAAATATAAATCAGATACTGCTTATGGTAGTCTTTTAGAAGGTTATAGTTTATGTGGTGGTTATACTGATGCTATGGAATTATTTTTAGAAGATATGGGTATAAAAAGTTATAAGATATCTTCAGAAAATCATGTTTGGAATGCAGTCAATTTAAATAATGCTTGGTATCACTTAGATCTTACTTGGGATGATCCTATTACTACTGATGGTAGTGATATCTTAGAATATAACTTCTTCTTAATAACTACAAGTGAGTTAAGTGAATTAGAAGGAGAACAACATAATTATGATAAAAATGTTTATAGCGAGCTAGCTGTTTAAAAAATGTTAGGAAATCAACTCCTAACATTTTTATTATTCCTTAACTTATCTTTTGTTTTTTTCGTTTTCTTAGTTTTTTCCTCATCAAAATCAAGACCTTCCCATTCAAAAGGTTTAAGTCCTTTAAGAGCCTCGCCAGCAGAAATTATTGGACGCTTTTGTTGAAAAAAGCCCTCAGGAAACTTTGTTATACTTTTCTTTGTCATATAATATTCCCTCCTATAAACTTTATCATTTATTATCGTTTACACTTTTTGTACAGTGTCATTTTGTAACTCTTGATACATCATTTCTTTTATTTTATCTACATCAGTAAAGAATAAATCAATACCTTGTTTCTTCAAAGACATTAATTCATTAAAGTTATACGCTATTTCTTTTTGAATACCTTTTGGTACTTTATAGATTTTCCCATTAACAGTATGTTGATGAGTCAAATATTTAGGTAAAGTAGGAAAAGCATTTTGAATTAGAATTACACTATCTTTATTTGCAATTCTTTTTATCAAAACAGTATTACATCTCCCATACTTTTCTTTTTTATTAGCAATTATTTTCTTATATTTATCTACTTTACTACTTAAAGGTATAAACCATAATAAGTCTTTATCTTTTACTAAAAAATATGATGGTCTACTATGAACTCCAGAATGATTTATTGGCAAATTCGGATCATCTACAAGCTCAAAAAAATCTCTTGATATATGGTATAAATATCCTTCTTTAATTTCCATTACCTTTCCCCCTTACAATAATAATATAAAAAGGACGTTATTTATCAAAAATATCGCCCTTTTAAAATTTTCCGGTAGAATAATTTATTACTCGCAACCATCTACAAGCGAGAACATCTGCGATGTAGAATAATTTATTACTCGCAACCATCTACAAGCGAGAGCATTTTCGTAAGAAGAAAATCAACTTACTTCTATATTATATGAAGTTTCCCTCATCTAATGCAATTAAATTATATCATAACTGGTACTAATATGTAAAGCTATTTTTGTATTTTTTTCATCACAGTATTTTTGTATTTTTTTCATCACAGTGTCTTTTGTCTTCTTTTAACTTTATTACTTATCTCTTAATTCTACATCTAAAGAGGTTGTTACTTTCTTAATAATATTATCAAATACATTCATAACCTCTTCATCAGTTAAAGTTCTATTACTATCCATAAATGTTAAGTTATAGGCAATAGATTTTTTATCATTATCAAGTTTTTCATAAACATCAAATACCTTAATGTCACTAAGTAATCTTCCTCCTGCTTTTTTAATAACTGTTTCTACTTCACTTGATGACATAGTCTTAGGAACAATAAATGCTACATCTTTAACGATTGTTGGATATTTTGATGCTTCTTTATATTTTAATGGTTTAACTTTAGTCATTAAAGCATTTAAAGATAACTCACACACATATACTTCATCTTTACATACTTTAGGATGAACTCTACCCATAATACCTATTCTTTTACGGTCAAGTAAAATATCTGCAGAAATTCCTGGATGTAAGTCTGAGACATTACTTTTAACAAAACTATAACGGTTTTTAAAGCCTAGATAATCAAGAATACTTTCTACTATTCCTTTCATTAAATAGAAGTCTACTTTCATAGAACCTTTCCAAGAATTAGTAATATAATTACCTTTCATTAAGAATGCTATCTTAGATTCTTCATTATATTTTTTATCATAAGTTTTAGCAATCTCATAGATATTTATGTCTTCAACTTTACGAGCTTTATTATAATTATAAACATTCATTAATGATGGAATTAAACTTGTTCTAATAACACTCTTATCAACACTCATAGGATTAGGTAAAGTGATTCTTTCTTTTTCTTCATAATCAAAGCTAGAAGCCATTGAAGGTGATACTAAAGTATAAGTTTTAACTTCATTAAGTCCTAAACTTCTAAGACGTTTAGATATGGCTTTACGGTATTTAACATCTCCTACATACTCGCCACGTTTTACTTCAATATTAGGAAGAGTTCCTTTTATATTTTGATAACCATAAAGTCTACCAATTTCTTCTGCTATATCATTAACATTAGAATCAATATCTAGTCTTCTACTAGGAATAGTTACAGTAAATTTACCATCTTTAATAGTATATGGAAAGTCTAGTCTTTCTAACTCATGTTTCATAATATTTTCATCTATTTTAAGTCCTAGCATTTTATCTACTTCTATAGGATAGAATTCTACTACTTTAGGAGTCTTATCTATTTCATCATGCATAACAGTTCCAGAAAGAACAGTCGCATTAGCATATTTTTCTAAAAGGTGACAGGCTCTATTGATAGCCATATTAGTGTATTCATAACTTAGTCCTTTACCATATCTTATACTAGCTTCACTTCTAAGGTCTAAATGACTAGCAGTATATCTAATACTAACAGGATCAAAGATAGCTGCTTCTATCAAGATATTTTTAGTAGTATCTTCAACTTCTGTAGTAAGTCCTCCCATAACACCTGCAACACAAATAGGCTTAGTTCCGTCAGTAATAACAATATCACTGTTTTTTAAAGTTCTTTCCTTACCATCTAAAGTAGTAATTAACTCATTATCTTTAGCATCTCTAACTAGTATTTTATCTCCTAGAGAATCTTTATCAAAGAAATGAAGTGGTTGACCAAACTCTAACATAACATAATTAGAAATATCAACAACATTGTTTATTGGTCTCATACCTACTGATAATAGTCTTCTCTTAATAAAATCAGGTGACTCTTTAATTTCAACATTAGTAACCATCTTTGCTAAGTAATAAGGGCATTTAGCAGTATCAACTTCTAGTTTAAAATGATTATTAATGTTATCTTTATCTTCACTATAAGATAAATCAGGTAATTTTACTTTTCTATTTAATATTGCAGAGATTTCATATGCAAAACCAATATGATAGTAACAGTCATTATTACGATGTTTATGAATATCTAACTCATATAAAGTATCTTCTAATCCTAAATATACAAGAGGGTCTTTTCCAACAGGAGCATTTTCATTTAATTCTTCAATACCTTTAGCATAAGTCTCATCAGTTTTCTCTTCAAGACCTAATTCATATAAAGCACAAATCATACCATTAGATTCTACTCCTCTAATCTTACTTGATTTAATGGCAAAGTCTCCTGGTAAGACAGCTCCTGGTAATGCTACTATTACTTTAAGTCCTTCTCTTACATTAGGAGCACCACAGACTATTTGTTGTAGTTCATCTTTACCTATATCTACCTGACATAAATGTAAATGGTCACTATCTGGATGGTCTATACAACTAACAACTTTACCTATTACTAAATTATCTATTTTATTAGTAATAACTTTTTCAATATTAATACCAGATTCTGTTATTTTAACTGCAAGCGCCTCTAAATCTTGATCACTTATATCAATATAATCTTTTACCCATTCTAAATTAATCATTACTACTAATCTCCCCTCTATCAAAATTATTAACTTCTCTTAAGTCTGTATTATAGAAAACTCTTAAGTCATTAATACCATATTTAAGCATGGCAACTCTCTCTGCTCCAAAACCAAAGGCAAATCCTGACCAAACACTAGGGTCAAATCCACTCATTCTAAGAACATCTGGATGAACTACTCCTGCTCCACAGATAGTAATAAATCCTGTATTTTTACAAATATTACAACCATCACCTTTACAATTAAAACAACTAATATCTACTTCAACTGATGGTTCTGTAAACTGATAATAACTAGGTCTTAATCTTACTTCAACACTATCACCAAATAACTTTTTAAATACAACTTCAAAAGTGCCTTTTAAGTCAGATAATGATATATCTTTATCTACAAGTAATCCTTCTATTTGCATAAATTGATGAGAATGAGTCGCATCATCATCATCTCTTCTATAAGTCTTACCAGGACAAATAACTCTAACTGGCTTCTTACCTTCTGCTTTTAACATTGTTCTAACTTGAACTGGTGAAGTTTGACTTCTAAGTAATATCTCTTCTCCTTCAATATAGAATGTATCTTGAGCATCTCTTGCAGGATGTCCTTTAGGGATATTTAACATTTCAAAGTTATATTTATCTTCCTCAACTTCAGGTCCATCTACTACATCATAACCCATAGACATAAAGATTTCTTCTACTTCTTCTATTAATTTCTCTAAGATATTAGGAGAACCTATACTCACCTTTGTACTAGGTAGACTAATATCAATAGATTCACTTTCCAACTTTTTATTTAACTCTTCTTCATCAATTTTATCTTTCAATGCATTATACTTTTCATTAAAGTAAGTTCTTAGTGAATTAACTTCCATTCCAAACTCTTTTTTCTTATCATTAGGAACGTCTTTAATCTTACTATTAAGTTCTGTAATAATACCTTTCTTACTTAAATATTTAATGTGTAGTTCATTAAGTTCTTTTAAGTCTTTAACACTTTCTAAATCTTTCTCAATTTCTTTTTTAATATCTTCTATATTCATAAACATCACCTTTCTAAATTAATATATAGTTTTAAGAGTAGAGAGAGTTTTAATCTTTCTACCACCAATAACTTCTTTACCATTATCATAGTAAATACTTTGTATTCTTCTCCTTGCTTCTTCATACATTGTAATTCTATCACTAATAAGTATAGTACTACTTTCCCCTATTCTCCTTTTCTCTGCAGCAATACCAATAAAATATCCATTAAAATCAATTTCATTATATTTAGATAGTTCCTTTATTAATTCTTCCTTTGAATTTCTAATCTTATGGAAAAAACTTTCATTAGCAAAAGAATCATTAAATAATTCTTCATTAATATAGGGAATCATTATATCTATAAATGAATCTAGTTTAGCATCTTTCATCTCTTTATTTAAATTATCGTAATTTAAACTAGAGTACACTAGCAACTCATTTTTCTTTTCTTTTAAATAATTCAATATATCTTTACTAGTATCCAAATCATCCAACAATACACTATCTTTAAAAACAAACCTTCTCATAAACTCCTCCTAAAATAAAAAAAACTATAACTTAAGGGTGTTAAAGGAACTAACACTGTACCACCTTAATTTATAGTTATTGTAACTAACTCATTAATCTTAACGCAATTAACGCCTATAATTTTGTTATAGGAACTCCTAAGACGAATTCATAAACTATTCTTATCTATTTTCACCTACCATAGACTCTCTTTAAAGAAATCATTTACTACTACTTCTTAATCACAGTCATTTCAAGAATTACTATATCATATTTAAAAGTTAATTGTAAATAGAAAACATTACTTTTTATTAGGTGAATACTTCTTTTCTAATAATAGAACTTTCTCTCTTCTTTTTTTCATTTCCTCAACAAAGTTTTCATTATAAGGTCTATCGAAATTTTTAGTAAGCATAATTCTTTTTAAATCTCCCATATAGTAACCATAATTACTAGTATATCTTTCAGCATTATATAACTGCTTTATTAAAACTTTAATATCATTAAGGCTTCTAGTATCATTAGCAATATCTAATCCTTCTAAAACCCTCTTATAATTATCAAAAGCTATTTTACCACTACCTAATCCTAATAAAATCATTTTTCTAAGTTCTTTTTTTCTAGGTATAAAAATTCCTAAAGTACTTCTTAGATATAAAGATCCTTTTATAGAAAAACCATTCCATTCTTTTAAATTATTTATACTATCATAAATATCAACGCCCATTTGTTTTAATAATAAATTATAACTATAAGTAGATATTTCTCCATTTTCACTTATTTCTTTATCAATAAGTCTTTCTCTATCTTCCTTT
>CASEWH010000106.1 GCA_949291575.1 uncultured bacterium | reverse complement strand
TATATTTTTAATATGAATAGATTCTAAAAGAACAATTAGTTCTTCTAGATTCTTATTACCTTTTAAAGTAGTTATTTCTTTTTCTTTAAAACCTATTGATAGTAGTATTTTTTTATTATTAATTTTCATAGGCCCTCCGGTTAATTAACTATACTACTATTATTCAAAGAAAATTGCAAGATAATAATTTTTTCACATATTAAAAGTTTTGCAAGTAATCTTACAAAACTTTTATTGTTTTATTCAGCAAAAACATTTTCTATAGTTAAGGTTTTGTTATCATAATCAGTAATTACACCAATAAGAGAAATAGGAGCATTTTTATTTAATTCTTTTATGTTTTTGGATAAAAGCTCTGCTTTTACAGTTAAATCATATTTACCTTCTATATCATCAGTAAATTTTAAAGTAATAGTATTATTTTTATTACTTTTACTAGAAATAGTTCCTGTTAATCTTATAAATTCACCTACATGATTATTATTATCGTTTATGATAGAGTAAGCTAGTTCTCTTATAGTATAGGTTTCAGGATTAGTGTTATACTTTATACCCCAAGAACCTATTACAGTATCACGTCTACCTACTTTTTGATTATATTTTATTACTTTATAGCCTAGCCCATAATATTCTTTAGTTCCTCCATCGTTATAGGTTTTAGTATTAATAGCAAGGAAAGGACCTATGTCTGCTTTCGTTACTAATAGAATATCTGTTGTAACTAAAATACCTATTACTAATATTACTATCATAATAATAGTAGATATCTTCTTTATTCTTTTTTCTTGTTCTACTGATATACCTTCTTGTTTTTGTTCTTCGGTTTGCATAGTAACACCCCTAACTATTTATTTTTTCTAAAAATTCTTCTTCACTCCAAATTGGTATATTTAACTCTTTCGCTTTTTCATATTTACTACCTGGACTTGCTCCTACGATAACTGCATAGGTTTTCTTAGATACAGAACCTACTGTTTTTCCTCCTGCATTTTCTATTAAAGCTTTCGCTTCATCTCTTGTTAACTTAGTAAGTGTTCCTGTTAAGACAAAGCTTTTGTCTTGGAAGTCTTCTTTAATATTTAACTCTTCACCGATATAATCCATATTAAGACCTTGTTCCTTTAATTCTTCTATCATCTTTAGATTATCTATATTATTAAAGTAATCTACTATATTTTTAGAAATAATAGGTCCAATATCAGGAATTTCTACTAACTCGTCATAGGTTGCCTTACTTAAATTATCCATGTTTTTATAGGTTTTAGCAAGTATTTTAGCTTTTTCTTTACCTACATTTTTAATACCTAAAGCGAATAGTAATCTTTCTAGAGAGTTAGATTTACTTATTTCAATAGCATTTAATAAATTAGTAACTGATTTTTCACCATAACCTTCTAATTTAGTTAAAGCATCTTTTTTATCTTTTAATTTATAAATATCAGGAATAGTACTTATAAATTTAAAGTTATATAAGTCTTCCATTAATCTATCTCCTAGGCCATCTATATTCATAGCAGGACGAGAGACGAAGTGAATAAAACTTTCTATATGTCTTGCAGGACAATTAGGATTAGGACAGAAATAGTCTACTTGGTCTTCTATCTTTATTAGTTTTGTATTACAGATAGGACAGTTAGTAATCATTTTAAATGGTATTTCTTCTCCTGTTCTTCGCTCAATCTTCGCTTCTACTACTTCTGGTATTACATCTCCTGCTTTTCTAATTGATACAGTGTCATGAATCATTAAGCCTTTACTTATAACATAATCTTCATTATGAAGGGTCGCTCTACTTATAGTAGAACCCATTAACTGAACAGGGTCTAGGATTGCATTAGGAGTTATTTTACCAGTTCTTCCTACTGTAAAGATTATATCATTTAGTTTAGTTAATACTTCTTCTGCTGGAAACTTATAGGCAATAGCCCATCTTGGAGTTCTTGCAGTGTATCCTAACTTTTGTTGGTCTTTAATAGAATCTACTTTAATAACAACACCATCTATATCATAAGGAAGGTCTTTTCTTATTTCTCCTTTTTCATGAATATATGCCATTACTTCATCAATATTTTTAACTATTCTATTATTAGGATTAGTCTTAAAGCCTAGACTCTTTAAAAACTCTAATGCTTCATGATGAGTAGGAATATTATAATCTTCTGGATTAGGTAGATGGTATAAAAAGGCATCTAAATTGCGTTTAGCGGCAATTTTAGAATCTAGTTGTCTAATTGATCCTGCTGCAGCGTTTCTTGGGTTTTGAAGAGGTTTCTCACCCTTAGAGATGCGTTCTTTATTAATCTTTTCTAGAGTTTCTTTACTCATATATATTTCTCCTCTTACTTCAATATCAAGAGGTTGTTTTAATCTTAAAGGAATACTTTTAATAGTCTTAACATTATGAGTAATATCTTCACCTATTACACCATTACCACGTGTCGCCGCTCTTACCAAGATACCTTTTTCATAGTGTAAAGAGACAGATAAGCCATCTATTTTAAGTTCACAAACATAATTAGAATGGACTCCACTATTTTCTATTCTTTGTAGAAATTCTATTATCTCATCTTCATTAAAGACATCTCCTAAAGATAACATAGGAATAGTATGTTCAACTTTTTTAAACTCATCTATTACTTCTCCTCCTACTTTTTTAGTAGGTGATGTATCAAGTACCCACTCTGGATGTAATTTTTCAATAGTTTCAAGTTCTCTATAATAAGCATCATACTCTTGGTCAGTTATTTTAGGGTCATCTAAAACATAATAGTTATAAGAAGCATCACTCAATACTTTTATTAGATAGTTCATTCTTTCTATTGTAATGTTGTTTTCCACAGTTCTTCCTTCTTTCTAAATGTTTTTCCACAAAGGTTGTGGATAAAGTCCTTCTTCTGTCATATCTTTTAAAGCATTTACTACAAGAGGTTTATCTTCTTTATAAGTCATACCATACCAGGTAGAAGTTGTATTTATAACATCTATGGTTTTAATGTTTTTCTTTAGACAAGTATCTAAGACATCTGGTATCCCAAACTCATAATTATCAAGATTCTTACTATGAAGAGATAAGAATAAATATAGTTCATCTTCTAATATATCAAAAATATCAGGTGAAAATAATAAAAGGTTCATACATACAAGAGTATCTTCATCTATTTCTTTACCATTACTACTATGTAGAGGAGAAGCGATTATCTTATCTTTTTTCTTTATTACTTTACATTCTGTTATCTTAGATAATTTATTATTTCCTACTTCCATAACACCACGTTTTGCAGAGCCATTTGGACTTAGGGTATTACCTACAATATAGCCTACTATACCATAGTGATTATAGATAATATCATCTAAATACTCACTAGCTTTTAAAAAGGCATCTTTACCATAGTAATCATCGGCATTTATTACAGCAAAGGGTTCATTAATTTTATCTTTGGCACAGTATATGGCATAGGCAGTACCTAAAGGTTTAGTTCTTTTCTTAATTATATCTTTGAATCTTTTGGGAATATAATCATTATTTTGGAAGGCATATTCTACTTTTATATGAGCTTCTACTCTTTTACCTATAGTTTCTCGAAAAACATCATAAAACTCTTCTTTAATAATAAATACTACTTTAGTAAAGCCTGATCTAACAGCATCATAAATAGAATAGTCAATAATAAATTCCCCATTAGGTCCCACTGGTTCCATTTGTTTTAGTCCTCCAAATCTACTACCAAGACCTGCTGCCATTATTAATAATGTTTTATCTTTTTTCATCTTTTCCTCCATACAAATTATTATTATATGTTCCTTCTTTTATCATTTTATCAATTGCATTTACTACTAACTCTTTATCTTCTTTATAAGTTACACCATACCAAGTAGAAGTTGTTTCAATAACATCAACTGTTACTTTATTTTCTTCTAATAATTCATTTAACACTATTGGTATTAAAAATTCACATGAATCTATTTTATCTTTATTGTTTTCTAAAAAGATAGGCAGTTTTTCTTCTAGTATTTTAAAGAGACTAGGAGTAAATAGTAACATATTCATAGAAGCGATTGTGTCTTTTGATACTTCAAAACTTGGACTTCCATCAAGTGGTGAAACTTTTACTTTATCATTATCAAGTTCAGTATTACTCTCAATTATAGTAATTAGTTCATTATCTTCATTTACTTTACAAACACCACGTTTAGCGGCTCCATTTTCGGTTAAGGTATTACCAAGGCGATAAGCGATTAGGCCATAATGATTATCTTTGATATTAGATAGATAATCGCTTGCTTTTAAATAAGCATCTCTTCCATAGAAGTCATCTGAATTAATAATTGCGAATGGTTCATTAATTTTATCTTTGGCACAAAGTATAGCATGAGCGGTACCAAGAGGTTTTAATCTTTTCTTTAAAAGTTCTTGATACTTTTTAGGTATATTATCATTATTTTGAAAAACATACTCTACTTTTATATGTGGTTCTACTCTTTTACCTATAGTCTCTTTAAAGATTTCATAATTTTCTTCTTTTATAATAAAAACTACCTTATTAAAACCTGCCTTAATAGCATCATAGATAGAATAATCTATGATAAACTCTCCATTAGGTCCCACTGGTTCTATTTGTTTTAATCCTCCAAATCTACTACCCATACCGGCAGCCATGATTAATAATGTTTTATCCTTCATATGTCCTCCCTATACTTTAGTTAAACTCTTATGATTTTTCATAAGTTTCTTAATTCCATATGGATGTTTAAAGGCAACTGACACTAAAGAATTAGTAACATCTACTACTTTACCTGCTCCAAAGTGTTCATGGACTACATAATCTCCAACTTTATAGTCAACATCTTCATCTCTAATAACATCTTCTTTATTAATATGTTTAACTTCTTCAGTCTTTCTAGTATTACTATCGATTAGACTCTCATCTATTTCGCTTATAAATCTACTTGGAGGATTAATACTATCTTCTCCAAATAAAACTCTTCGTCTAGCGTTTAATAGATATAGTTTTTCTTTCGCTCTAGTTATAGCGACATAACAAAGTCTTCTTTCTTCTTCTGTTTCACTAGCACTCATCAAAGAGTTACGATGGGGGAATATTCCTTCTTCTAATCCTAGAACAAAGACAATATCATACTCTAGTCCTTTAACAGAGTGAATAGTCATTAGACTTACTTTATGACGAGAATCTTTATATTCATCTTTATCATTAACTAAACTTACTTCATATAAGAAGTCTTCTAATGATACTAGTCCCATTCTCTCTTCAAAGGCTTTAGTAATAGATTTAAATTCTTCTAAGTTTTCTAATCTTATTTCACTTTCTATACTCTTTTCACTCTCTAGTTCAGCTTTCATACCAGTAGAATCTAATACTTTATCAATTAACTCTGTTAAAGTTACTGATTCTGCTACTTTTTGTAAAGAAATAATTAAGTCTTTAAACTTCTCTTCTTTTCCACCATCTATCGCTTCAAATAGACTTATACCTTCCATATCAGCTTTTTCTGTTAAGTGTTCTATTGTCCTTAGTCCTATACCTCTTTTAGGAGTATTTATAACTCTCAATAAGCTTACATCATCTTTAGGATTAAAGATTAGTTTTAAATAGGCAAGTAAATCTTTAATTTCTTTTCTTTGATAGAAGCTGAAACCTCCTACAATACGATAAGGAATATTATCTTTTAATAGTTCTTCTTCTATTACACGGGACTGAGCATTAGTTCTATATAGTATAGCGATATCACTAGCATCTTTTCCCTCATCTAAAAGTTTCTTTATTTCCTTAGCAGTATAATGACTCTCATCTTTTTCATCATAGGCTCTATAATAAGTTATCTTATCTCCATCACCTTTAGTAGACCAAAGATTTTTATCTTTTCTCTTTTCATTATTTTTAATAACACAGTTAGCAGCATCTAGTATGGTCTTAGTAGAACGATAATTTTGTTCAAGTTTAATACTTAATGCATTAGGATAATCTTTTTCAAAGTTTAAGATGTTTTTATAGTTCGCTCCACGGAACCCATATATCGCTTGATCAGCATCTCCTACAACACAGATATTTTTATATTTAGCACTTATCATTTTAGATAAGATATACTGGGCTTCATTAGTATCTTGATACTCATCTATTAGTATGTATTTATAACGTTCTTGATATTTTTGTAGAACATCTGGATATTTTCTAAAAAGAGTAATTGGTAGAAGTAATAAATCATCAAAGTCCATAGCATTATTCTTCTTTAATTTATCTTCATATTTATAATAGACTTCACTTACAACAGTTTCATAATCACTAGCAATATATCTTTCATAATCTTTTGGAGATAGAAGTTCATTTTTACAGTTACTTATTTTATTTCTAATCGCTTTAGGATTATAGATTTTAGGATCATAGTTAAGACTCTTTAATATTTTCTTTACGATAGTTAAAGAATCATCACTATCCATAATTACAAAGTTATTACTGTATCCTAATTTATCATAGTTTTCTCTTAATATTTTAAGTCCAAAAGAGTGGAATGTTGATATTTGAATATCTCTTGCTATATTACCTATCATTTTATCAACACGTTCTCTCATTTCAAGCGCAGCTTTATTAGTGAAAGTGATAGCAAGTATCTCATAAGGAGATATATCTAATTCTTCTATTAAATAAGCTATTTTTGTAGTTAAGACTTTAGTCTTACCACTCCCTGCACCTGCTAGTATTAAAAGAGGTCCTTCATTATATAAAACGGCCTTTTTTTGTTCTTCATTTAAGTTATCTAAATCTATATTACTCATATTATTACCTACTTCCTAATTAATTATATCATTATTTTAATTAAGGGAAAAGAAAAAGAAGATTCTTTATTCTTCTTTTAAGTCAGCATCTAAAGCATATAGAAAATAGTTTATATTACGATAGAAGTTATCAATAGCGAGTGGTTCTATTATAAAGTATAGTTTAGCATCTAATAAATCTCTTAACATATTCCTTATTAATAATCTTATTCTTCTAATAACAGCGATACTTCTTTCTGTTAAGTTCTGTTGATTTTCTGGAGATAAAGGTAGTGTATTATAATCTTCAAGTAACTGTGGATATATTTCATTTAAGATGTTATTTAATACTTCTATATATGATGTTGCATTAGGATCTATTAAACCTCTTAAGAATGATGTTATTTCAAAAGCAGTTATATTGTAACCATATTCAGTATCTAATGCGATTATAGGATCTTTTTTTATTCTTTCTTTTAGTCTATTTAACTCTCCTATATATAGTTCAACTGTTATAATCATAAAGTTATACATAGTAGGATATGAGTATGAAAATAGATTGTTAGAAGTCATTTCATCTCTTATCTCTCTTGCTAGTTCAATAAAATCGTTTGCTATAGATAAAGCTCTTTCATTAATAGATGTCATTTTACTAATTACTTCTTCATTTACTTCAAAAGTATCAGTAGGGGTAAGATTGAGTTGCATTTCTGTTATGTCTGTTCCAAGATTTAAATTAAAAAGTTTTTCTGTTAATTTCTCAGTTGGTAAAGTATACTCAGTATAAAATATTTCATAGTTTACTCCTTTTGATGGAACTTTTCCGTTAGTTTGTGTTACTATTTCTCTACCTAAATCTTGACTTTTTCTAGCAAGGAGCTCGGCTCTTGCTTTATAGGGATTATTGCCATAAAAGGATAGTTCAATATTGATGCAAAAATCTCTTAATGTTCTTAAGTAATATAGATTAGCATCTATTGATTCTTTATAAAACTCTTCTTCTGTTACCATTTTATCACCTATATAAGTATATGATATTAATATTTAAAATTACCAAAAAGAGATTAGCTTTTTGTAAGTTAATCTCTTATACTCTGATATAGTTTATTTAACTCTGTAAGAGGGTTATCTTCAACAGGTTTTGATTCTTCTTTTTCTTGTTTTTTTTCTTTTTCTTCTTTTAATATCTTAATCATAAGTTTATATTCATCTAAAGTAAAGTTTTGACCTAATAAATTTATAGGTGCTTGTTCTTCTTTCTTCTCTTCTTTAGGTTCTTCTAAAATAACTTGTTTTTTAGGTGCTTTATAAGCTTCTTTAATATCAAAGTCATGAATAATATTATAGTTTGTAAAAGATTCTACTTGGATTAAATTATGTTTATATTGATATTTTCTTATTAAATGATAAACTATTAAAACTACCATCCAGAAAACAAAGATAAACATACTTAATTCTAAAAGACTTCTAACAGCATTACTACTATATAATTCAGTAATATTAAAGACATCTAGGTTAAGATTATTAATAGATGAAATTGCTAATATAAATAGGTACATAATAATTGCAAAAGCAGTAGAATTTATAACTTTTAATTTGAAATCTACTTTATCACTAAATATTGTTTTAAATAGAACTATATTAGTTATGATTAACATAATTAGATAGATAACAATATTTGGAAAGTAATAAGTTATAAATACTTCGTTAATAGCATAATCTACTAAAGTCATAAAACTACTACCATATTGGACAGCGATAAAGATGAATGCTGCTAGATATAGTAGGATGTATGCTTTTCTACTTTGTTTTCTGTTAGAACCATTAGTAGTTATAAAAATTATTGTTAAAAACACTATTATAGCTAGTATCATTAAATATAAGTTTCTAGATGTAATTAAATCTAAAACTGTTTGAAATTTTGTTATTAATGATAATGGACTCATCAATAACACCCCCTTTAT
>CASEWH010000105.1 GCA_949291575.1 uncultured bacterium | reverse complement strand
ATTTCAGTAGTATGAACTTTATCTATATTTTCTACTTTTAATTATAAGCTTTTATTATTTATATAGTTTAAAACTATTTTATTACTTCATTAAATTTTTCCCATATTTTTACCATAGCATATGTATCTAATTCACAATATACTAATAGTCCTTTTCTTATTATTTCTTGCTCTTCTTTGGTTTTTTCTTTTAAACTTAAAAATGCTTCTTTCGCTTCACTTCCATTATGAACTACTTTTAAATTATGATAATTAAGTTCAGGATCATTTGGATATAATGCTGGTAAGACATATTTAATTGGAGCAGAACCTTTCATTTCTTTTGTATAATATTTTCTTTGTTGAAATGGTTCCAAAAAATCTACCATATTCCTATTTATTCTTTCTAAATCATTTTTTAAATCTGGATACATTGCTGCAATTTCCTTATTTCTTGATGGTTCAAAAGCTTTATTATAAATAATAATACTTCCATTATCAGGTATATCTTTTATAAGACTTTTTGCAAAATGTCTAATAAATTCTTTATCATCTATTTCTGCTAGAAATTCTTTATGTTCTAATTTCTCTCCTTCTTTTCTTAGAATATGTAGTGAATATTGGAACGGTAATTGTTGATATGGTTTTGTTCCATCTATTTCGGGAATAGCTACTTGATATGTTTCATAGTCTAAGAAATATAAAGGATACTTTAAAGTTTCCATTATTTTTCTAATTGCTTCTTTATCTATTTTAGATGGTAATTCATTTAATTCAAATTTTACTTGTTCTAAATATTTATAATTTAAATTTTCACTTTGTAAATCTTCAAAAGATATTTTTCCATCATAATATTTTTCAAATTTATTTTTTAAATGCATTCCTCCTTTGATATCAAACACATTTGGTCTTGGTAAATTTCTTGTACAATATTCCCAAAATTCACATTCATATGGTTTAAAACATTTTATTCCTATATCATCTTTTGGTTCAATATCTTTATTTTTTTCCATATATTTATTAAGTTTATAAATATTATTTCCTATTTCTTTTTGCTTTTCTTTAGCAATCATTGTCACATCTTCAATATTAAATAATCTGTTCAATTCCAAATTTCCTTGCTTGACATATTTATTATTAACATATATTATACAAGCTTTTTTTATATTAAACTGTAATTTATTTAATATATAATATTGATAAGAAATATCATCTAAATAAATGTCATCAATTTTGGTAGAACTTTTAACTTCATAAATTTCAATGCCATCTAAGTCATTTTTTAGGATGTCAACACTGCAAAAGTTATTATTATAATTAAAAGAAGCTTCTGCTATAACATTAGGTTTGTTTTCTAGCTTTTTTTTAGTTTGTTCAACCATGATGTCAAAGTTTTTGTTAAACTCTATATCCTCACAATCTACAAATAATTTTTTAGCAAGGTTTCCAACTTGTTTACCATTTTCTAGTACTGTATCACTTGCTTTTCTTTCTGCAAATTCTGATTTATACTTTTCTAGCCAGACCATTTTTTTACACTGTACTGCCATACAATATCTTGATTTTGATAAATATAAATTATTCATAATATATTTTTACCTCCAAATACTTTAATAAATAAACTCAGTCATCTTTTTTATTTACGTTCCAATATCCTCCATTATTTGAGCCAATTCTTTCAATAATATTATTATCAAGTTTAATTAATGATAATTTATCTTCTATATCTTTTATTTATTTTACTATTTTCTCCATTAATACTGTAATCAATCTAATAAATAACTAACTAAATAAATCTTATCATTAGAATAATTGTTCGTCAACATTTTTTGAAATATTTTTGATACGATTTTTCGTAAATAAAAACTTTCTGATACAATATCACTACCTAATTTTTTGTCATAAGATTTTCTGCCTCAGGCCTAAAGTTTGTTAATTTACAAAAATAATTATATATGCTATGATTTATAATATCAAAGAGGTGGATATATGTTTAAACAATTATTGAATCAAGTTCAAAATAAGTATAAAGAAAAGTTAGAAGAAAATGAAAAGTATAAAGAATTATTAAATAAAGTGGACACACTTCCTAAATTTTATAATTATTCTCATCCTCTAAATAATAAACCAACTATAAGTTATAAATTACTTATGGATATATGTCCTGATTTAAATGAAAATGATGCAATTATTTTAGGAGAAACTATTCCAATAGATGAACTTATATTATCTTGTGTTTATGCAAATGAGTGTAAAACTAACGTTAAATTTTACTTTGTAGCAACTACTAAATATTTATGGCTTGTTAATACAGAAGGTTATCTTAAATATAATTACCAAGACCTTACAATAGAAATTATAAAAAATAACATGTTAAGTAAAACTGTATTACTTAGTAATATGTTATTTAATATTAATGGAACTAATGAAATGCTTTTAGCATTTATAAAGCTATTTCAAGACTCTAACTATAGAAAAAATGAAATTAATAAAAAGTTAGAAATTCTATGTAATACTATACCCAGAATTTTTTATCTAAACGACCTAGCATCTGGTATTAGTATTGGTATAAACAATGAGATTGTTTTTCATACAAAAACATTTCATTATAAATACAATATTAAGAATATTAAAAATTATGAATTATTACTAGATAATACTGTTGTAGAAGAAAAGAAAAGCAATCATAAAAATAGAATTACTGCTAATAAAAATAGTTGTTATGAAATGATGATACGTATTACTACTGATAATAATACATTTTTTATTTCTATTTTAGAAAAGAATGATTTTTCTACTCTATATTCATCTACTAGTAAAGAGTTTATAGAAAATAAAAAATTTGCATCTTATATAATTGATATATTAGATGACTTAGATAATAAATTACTAAATGGAGAATTATAAATTTATTTAGTACTACCTATTCTATTAAATGGTAAAATGATTAGACTAGTTCTACCTAATAACTGGTCTATTTTCATAAAGCCTAACTCTCTACTATCTAGAGATTTTTTTCTATTATCTCCCATAACTAAATAAGAGTCTTCTGGAACAGTATCACTACCTAATTCTTCTATGTTAAAGTCATCAGTTTTACTATGTTTAAAATTCTCTTTAACTTCTTTTCCATCTACATATAAAGTATTATCCTTATATTCTATATGTTCACCAGGAAGTCCTATAACTCTTTTAATTAAATATTCATTAGGCATATCTACTACAACTATATCAAATCTTTTAGGTTCATTAAAGTAATAAGCTGTCTTATTTAAAATCATAATATCTCCTTCTTCAAGTGTAGGATACATAGACTCTCCATTTACTTTAATAGGAGTAACTATAAAAGCTTTTATAAATAAGACTACTGCAATAATAATTATATATGGTAAAAATGGTTTAATTTTCTCTTTCATATCTAATCCTTTCTAACACATTAATATTATACATCTAATTTAATGTTAAGAAAAGAAAAAAGAGAACTATTGTTGTCCTCTTTCTTTAATACGATATTGACCTTTACTATTTCTTAAAACATTTCCTAGTTTAGCACGTCTTACTTTACCATGTCTTAAGACTGTAATAGCTGCAATCTTAGGCGAATGAATTGGGAATGTTCTTTCAACACCTACACCACTACTCATTTTACGAACTGTAAATGTTTCACTAACGCTTCCACCACGACGAGCGATTACAATTCCTTCAAAAGCTTGGATTCTTTCACGTTTACCTTCGATAATCTTAACGTCAACACGAACAGTATCTCCAACTCTAAATTCAGGAATATTCTTATTAATTTGTTTGTCATTAATTTTGTCAATTACGTTCATATAAGATCCTCCTTTACCTATAACCAATGCTCATAACTAAAGAGTCAGCGGAACATTTTTTTGACGGTTTTAATTATATCATAGTATTAATCATTTTGTAAAGGATTATTTTCACTTATTACTCTAACAATCGCTTTATTAGTAAAATCTAAACTATTAATAACTTCTCTCATTGTTGTAATATTCATATTCTTAATAAGCTCTACATAGTTAGTGATAACCTTATGATAGTTAATTAAATCATCTACTACAGTATCTACAATACTATCAGCATAATCACTTTTAATTACTTCACTAGATATCCATACTTTCTTTATTCTTTCTAAGTCTTCTTCTAAAACATCTAAATTATTAAGATAGTTTTCTAACTCTTTTAGATAAACTGGATAATTTAGTACATCTGCTTCTATCATAAAAGTAATAACATTACCTACATCTTGAAAATAATAGCCACTTCTACTAACTAAATGTCTTTTTCTTATCATTTCTCTAAAATCTGAACTTGCTCCAAAACATAAAGATACTAACATATTAAGATATAAGTCTAAAGTAACTTTATTTTTAATAGGAAACTTAGCTTTATCCATTTTAAAACCAATAGCAAGTTTTTCTACTTTTACATCTTTTTTTATCTCTTCATAGTCTTTAACTACTTTAACTGGTTCTTTATAATGTTTTATCTTAATAGTATCATCACGTTCTAAATTAAATCTTGCTAATGTATCAGTAGTAATCTTTACAACCTCATCAGGAAGCACCGCCCCTCCTACTACTAAAAACATATTACTAGGGCGATAGAAAGTATTATAACATTTATATAAATCATCTTTAGTAATCTCTTTTATACTCTTAATAGTACCAAGTATAGGTGTATTATAAGGAGATACTTTGTAAAGATTCTTATTTATAGTTTTATAAGCAAGATAATCAGGACTATCATCATTCATCGCTGCTTCTTCACATATTATCCCTTGTTCTTTTTTTACATTTTCATCAGTAAAGTAAGGACTATTAACAAATGTTAATAAATATTCTAAGTTTTCTTTCATTTTCTTATTACCAGTTACAACATAACAAGTATTTTTATAACTAGTAAAAGCATTAACATAACTACCTGTTTTAGCATAGAAATCAAAAGGTTTTATTCCATCTTTACTTTCAAACATTTTATGTTCTAGGAAATGAGCGATACCGCTAGGAAAAGAAGTCATTTTACTCATACCTTTAGGTACAAACTCATTAATAGAAGCGCCATAATAAGTACCATAGTTAAAATAATAATTCTTCTTTTTACTAAATTCATTATTAGGAATAATAATAATTTCTAAACCATTATCTAAGACTTCTCTATAGATAGTTTTATCTACATTTTTTAGTTCAATTTTCTCCATTATCATCACTTCCTTCTAGAATATACACAGTATTTATTTTAACTTTTTTAGCAACAGCGATGATTTCATCTTTAGTTACTTTTAACATTTTCTTACGTTTAGTTTCAATATCATCTACTCCAAGTAATTCTATCATATAGTAACTCTCTATAATTTGAAAAGGACTTTCTATTATATCATCAATCGCACTAGTATAGTATTCTTTCGCCTTCTCTATTCTATCATCATCTATTTTACCTGCTTCTAAGTCTTTTAAAATCTTTTTTACAATATTAACGGCATCAATACTCTTATCTTTAGTAATACCACCTCTAATAATAATTAAATTATCTAATTTATTAGGAGTACTACTTACATAATAAGCAAGGGAGTTTTTTTCTCTAATCTCTGTAAACAATAAAGATTCTGAACCTCCACCAAGTATAGCATTATATAAAGAAAGAGGATAATTTCTTTCATAGTCTGTTAAGTTATTAAGAGATAATGTTATTATTAAGTTATCTTGTTCTGCTGATACTTTTTCTTTAACTATTTTTGTTCTAGAAGTTTTCGTCACTTCTACTAAAGCTTTTATAGGTTGTTTTTTAAAGGTATTTATCTTAAACTTTTCTCTTATAACATTTGTAATATACTCTTCATCTACATCTCCTAAAACAAAGATATCAACAAAGTTATGTTTTATCATTTCTAAATAATAATCATATAAATTTTCTTTAGTAATTTTCTCTAAGTCTTCTATATAACCAATACCTCTATAACTTATAACACTTTTACTATCTGTCGCTTCTAATCCTTTGATTAAAGCATAAGTCATTTTATTTTCAACTAAACTATTAAGATCTGCTTTATATTCTTCATAAACAGTATTAAAGTCTATCTCATCAAAAGCTTTATTAGTAACTTTAGGATTAAAGATTAAAGAATCTAATAAATCTAAACTCTTCTCAAAGTTACCTTCTTCAGTATATTTATCATGTAATACTTTTAGACTAATACCTGTATCTAGATAATTACCTATTCTTCTATTAGTACCAGAGATATTAGCAGCATATAAGTCTTGTTCAGCTTTCGTAAGTTCTACTTTAGTTCTGTAATCATTACTACCAAGCATCATAATACGACTTAAGAAATTACGTTTCGTAATATTTTCTTTTTCTGCTTTTTCTCTAAAAAATATCTTAACAGTAATAGTCTTATAAAGATTAGTTTTAATTATATGAAGATTATATGCTCCTATTTCTTTCTTTACATAATTCATACTACACCTTACCTTTCTATATAAGCACTGATTCTAATGCAATTGTAATCATTTCATTTAGTGACTTTTCCCTCTCTTCACTAGTTAGACTTTTTTCATCATAGAAAGAATCTACAACAGTCATTAAACATGATGCTTCCCTTCCTAGTCTATTAGCCATATAAAATAGTCCAAAAGCTTCCATTTCTACAGCAAGATAATCTTCTTCTGGATAATTAGATTTAAACTTTTCCATTGAACTACTATATAAATCAAACACATCACTAGTAATAGTTTTACCAATTTTTAAAGGAATATTCTTATTAGTTGCAACTGTTTTAATATTTTCATTTAAAGACTCACTTGATTTAATAAAGTTAATATCATTACCATCAAATAATTGGTCAAAATAACTTTTACAATAAGCCCCACTAGATAAAACAACATCCTTTACTTTAATATTTTTATTAAAAGAGCCACTAGTACCAATACGAATTATTTTCTTTACATCATAGAATTTATATAATTCATAAGAGTATATTCCAATGCTAGGAATACCCATACCTGAGGCAAAGACTGTTACTCTTTTTCCTTTATAATACCCAGTATAACCAAACATATTTCTAACTTTGTTAACTAATTTATAATCAGTTAAGAAATTCTCGGCAATATATTTTGCACGTAATGGATCTCCTGGCATAAGAACCACTTCGGCGATATCTTCTTTTTTACTTTCAATATGTGCTGTCATAATAATCCTCCCTTAAAAAAAGACTATAAAAATGTTAACTTTTTATAATCTTATTATTAACACTTCCTATTAAAATTATAACTTAATTAGTTTAAAAAAGGAAGTTAATTTTTGGTAAAATCTGGTACATAATTTTTAATCCTCATATAAACCATGAATTTTCTCTAAATCACTATCACTTATTTTTTCTAATACCCATTTCTTATTATCTTTAACTAAACTAAAGTTAATAGTATAACTAGCTTTATCTGTTACTTCTTTCATAGCATTTATCTTATAGTGGTCTATTTTCTCTTCCTTAGTCTCATCTTCATCATCAGTAAACTCACTATCATGTTCATCTATATAGTCTTCCGCTTCACTTAAAGCATTATTATAATCAAATACTTCTAGTTCTACTATAACAGTTGCAGTATCACCATTAGTTTGTTCATTTTTTATTTTATAAGATAAGTTTTGATACTGTTTAATCATTAGTTCTTTATACTCTTCTTTATATTCATCACTATAATCACTATTATCTACAACATTATCAAGCTCAGTTAAAACAGTACTATCTAATATCTGATATTTACCTAAATACTCTTCTACTCTTCTTGTTGGAGTATTCATCATATCATTACATCCTGTTACTAAAATTAATGATACTAACAATAATAATATTTTTTTCATTTTTATCACCTATTCCTATTATTAACAATATTTTATTATTTATACTATTTGACAAGAAAACTTATTTGATTTACAATTTATATCACTTTGAACAAAGTAAAATGTTTAAATTTACTAAGCAGAGGGGTTATATAATGAATAACGAAAAGAACAAATAAAACAAACAAGTTTGTTTTTACCTTGTCGTTACCTCCAAGGATTCCTACTTCATAGATAGAGTAACCCCTATTCTCCATAGGCTTAAATTCCGATAGTCGCTACCGTACTTGGGTATTATTTATCTTTGTTCTTTTTAATTATATCAAACATTATTTAAACTAAACTTTGTAAGTTATAGTGTAATTTTAAACCTTCTAATAATATGTTTAAGCTTGCATTTATATCTCTATCATTATGTACTCCACATTCCGGACAGTCATATTCTCTTATACTTAAATCTTTTAACTT
>CASEWH010000104.1 GCA_949291575.1 uncultured bacterium | reverse complement strand
CTTTTGGGATACTGCTGCTTCTATGTTATTGTTGTCTTTAGTATTTTATCTTTGGTATGAAGCTCCAGAAGACGAGCAAAACTTTTCAATGGTAATGGAAATGTTAAGAGCAGGTGATGTTCGAGAAGATGATGATATGTATTTAAGTCCTCTTGATATTTTATTTGAAAAGTTAGAAATGAAAAATCCAGAACATATTGCTTTAAAATATTATCGTGATTATCATAGTGGTTCTGCTAAAACTTTAAAGTCAATACAGATAACTCTTGCTTCTAGGTTAGAAAAGTTTAATTTAAAGAGTTTATCAATGTTGACAATGACTGATGAATTAGAACTAGAAACTCTAGGTGAGAAGAAAACAGCTTTATTTGCTCTTATTCCTGATAATGATACATCTTTTAATTTCTTGGTTAGTATATTATATACACAATTATTTCAACAACTTTTTTATATAGCAGACCATAAATATGGAGGTAGATTACCAGTTCATGTTCATTTTATTATGGATGAATTTGCAAACGTTAGTTTGCCAGATGATTTTGATAAAATTCTATCGGTTATGAGAAGTAGAGAAGTGTCAGTTAGTATTATTTTGCAAAATTTAGCACAGTTAAAGGCTTTGTTTGAAAAGCAATGGGAGTCAATAGTAGGTAACTGTGATTCTTTTCTTTATCTTGGAGGAAACGAGCAATCTACTCATAAGTACGTAAGTGAACTTATGGGTAAAGAAAATTTGGATTTAAATACTTATGGTAAGAGTCATGGAAGAAACGGTAGTTTTTCAACAAATTATCAGCAGACTGGAAGAGAATTGCTTACACCAGATGAAGTTAGAATGTTAGACAATAAGTATGCTCTTTTATTTGTAAGAGGGGAAAGACCGATTAAAGACTTTAAATATAATATCTTAAAACACCCTAATATATATTTTACAACCGATGGTAAAAGTGAAGCATACGAACATGGAACAATTAATAATGCAGTTGCCAGTATAACTATTGACTATGATATAAGCAATTATAGTTTTACTAATATTAAAAATGATGATAGCAATTATGAATTTATTTCGAGTGAAGATATGGATGAATATTTAAGGAGGGATTTTAAATGAATATATTAAGATTAAGTTATGAAGAAAGAGTTAAAATGTTTGCATTATTTATATTTATGATGGGAGTAATGATAATCATTACTCCTAATGTTTTTGCTACAGATAGCGATCCAATTTCAGTAGTAAATAACTTATCTAGTTTTTTATTTCAATTAACTAAAGTTATAGGTGGCATTATTGTTGGCTATTCAATAGTACAAATTGGTTTATCTTTTACAAGTCATGATGCTTCGCAAAGAGCAAGTGGTTTTATGTTTTTTGCAGGTGGTTTAATTATTATGTTTGCAGAGACTATTTTAAATTTAATAGCTGGATAACTATTACTATTCTATAAGGAGGTGGTTTGTTGTTTATTTTAAGTGGTAATTGGGTGACTGATAATTTAAATAATGCTCTACAAACATGGAATGAAAAATTAGGGGAAATATGGAGCTTAATTACTCAGTCACCAGAGGCTTTTAAAGGTGGAGAGATATGGACTGTAATCCTTAAAATAAATGGTGCAGTACAAGCGATAGGTTTAGCACTATTGGTATTGTTTTTTTTATCTGGGGTAATTAAAACTTGTGGCTCTTTTTCAGAAGTTAAAAAGCCAGAACATGCTGT
>CASEWH010000103.1 GCA_949291575.1 uncultured bacterium | reverse complement strand
TGTCACCCTATAAAATTTACAAAAAAGTGTTGACAAGAGCCTTTTCTTTTCATATAATTGTAAATGTCAATACAAATTGATGTTTACTTGTGCGGATGTAGTTTAATGGTAGAACCTCAGCCTTCCAAGCTGACTACGGGAGTTCGATTCTCCTCATCCGCTCCAGTGACGTTTCTGTTCGAACTTTTCGAACATTTACGATAGATATCATCTCATATTGAGATGATTTTTTGTTTGTCGAACTCCACGTGTTTGCTTGGAAGTTCTATTAAAAAGTCATCCTTAAAAGAAAGGATGGTGTTTGTAGTGATTAAGATTATTACACAAGAATTAGAAATAGAAAGTAATCTTAAACAGCGACTAGAATTTATATGTGAGTTTTGTCATATCAAACCTACTATTATAAATGGTAGTATTAGAAAAATTGATAAGACTAATTTATCTTACATAGAGCCACATAAGATTATTGTTAAAGATACTACTTTTCTAGCATTTAATTATTCTACTGATATTTATGTTGGTAGTCTAAATAAAAAGATTCAACTTGTGGAACTTGAAGATTATATTAAAAATCTACTAAATGCCTGATATTTCGCTAACTATTGACTTTTTAAGACAAAAATACTATTATATATAGCAACTGAAAGAGATATACCTAAATGTATTAATGGGGGTTATGCATTATGGGAATAAGAAAGAAAATTTATTTTAATAGTAAAAGTTAGAGAGATAAAGGTAGTAGTTTGAATATCTATTGCTTTTATCTCTTCTTTTTTTGAAGAAAGGATGTGTTGTGTGTGGAAAACAAAGTTAAAAATTTATGTGGTCTATATTTAAGAGTTTCAACTGAAGATCAAGCACGTGAGGGTTTTAGTTTACCAGAACAAAAAGAACGATTAGAAACATTTTGTAAGTTTAAAGGTTATGAGATAGTTGATTATTATGAAGATGCTGGAATAAGTGCCAAAACAGGCAATTATAGGCCAGAATTTGAAAGATTAAAGGAAGATATTAAATCTAAAAGAATTAACACGATAATAGCTCTTAAATTAGATAGAATAACAAGAAGTATATTTGATTGGGAAAAGTTAATGACTTTTCTTGATGAAAATGATGCTTATATAGATTGTGCTAATGATGAAGTTAATACCACTAATGCAAATGGTAAAATGATATCTCGATTACTTATGTCAGTATCTCAAAATGAAATTGAAAGAACTAGTGAAAGAACAAAAGTTGGTTTAGCAGGTGCAATTAAGCAAGGGCATTTGCCAAGTCAAGCACCTTTAGGTTATAAACACGAAAATAAGAAACTTGTTATAGATTACTCTACTAAAGATGTTGTAGTTAGAATATTTGAATTATATTATAATGGAAACTCTTATCAAACAATAAGTAATATCTTAAACGAAGAACAAGTATTAGGCAAAACTAATTGGCGAGATTCAACTATTACTGCAATATTAGAAAATGAAGTTTATAAAGGTGATTTTGTTCATGGTAAAAGGACAAAACATCCTACTTATTATGAAAATGTTGTTGAGCCATTAGTTAGTAAAGAAATGTGGGAAGATTGCCAAGTACAGAAGAAAAAGAACTCTCGTGCATATCAAAGAACTTTAACTTATTTATTCTTACAAAAAATTTGTTGTCCAAGATGTAATAATTTAATGGGTGGCAAAGCAACTAAAAAGAAAAATGGAAATGTATATTATTACTATTATTGTAATGATTGTAAAATTAATTTAAAAGAAAATATTATTGAAGAATACTTTGAAAACTTTATCAATGAAATAGTAGAATATGATAGTGTTGTTAATCAATTCTTCTTACCTATGATTAAACAAAAATTTGATGAACCAAAAGAACTATTAGAAAAAGAACTTG
>CASEWH010000102.1 GCA_949291575.1 uncultured bacterium | reverse complement strand
ATCGCAATAGATAATCCAAAAGATACGGCATTGTTATCTAGTTATACAACAACTCCTATTGCAAGAAGAATCCTTCTAGATATAATAGATGCTCTAGATATAGAAAAACAAGAAGAAGGAGTAGAAAAGGACTGGGAATGGACTGATAAAGTCTATTATGAGGTGGCAGATGTAGTAGGTAAAACTCCTGAAGAAGCTAAGAAATTATTAGAACACTTTTCTATAGAATACTCTGGTAGTGGTGATGTGATAATAAGCCAATCTCCAGAAGCAGGAACAAGGCTTGAAGATGGAAGCACAGTTAAATTAATGTTAGGTAATTAGTTATTGCTAAAATAAAATAATAGTTATATAATAAGGCTAATTTAAGAAAGGAAGTTGTTTATGCCAAATATTGATACTACTAATAGTAAAGTTGAACGATTAATAAGAATAGAAGGAGAAAGATATGAAAGACTATTACGTCTTATAGAGGCCAAAAAGCCTGATGATACTTTTGCGAATAATCTTGGAATGCTTGTAAGATTGATGCCAAATGAGTATAAAGCGTATATAGATTTATACTCTTCCTACTTTTCTTTAAAAAAATATAATATTGATAATGCAGTATATGCTTATGATTATGAAGTCAGTTTTAATAGAAGTGCAGAAATGTATCGCTCTATCGTTTTAACTTATTTAAACTTACCAAAACTTTATGATAGTGTATATAAAGTAGATGTTAAAAACAAAGAAGATTTAAAATTTTTTAAGCCTACAATAGAGAAAGATGCTTTTACAGATAATTTTATAGAAAAAACATTTTTTAATAATAGTTTTCCTTACATTGCTTACTCTACAGGTAAAGTTAGCTCAAAAAAAGATATGAAGATATCAACAGTTTATGAACTTGTAAGATACTATGCCAAAGATAGTAATTTAATATGTGAAATAAATCCTGGTTTCCTATTTGATCCTATAGAAATATATACTGAAGATGTGTTTTCCAAAGATTGTGTTTTTCCTTGGATTGAAAAAAACTTTGAAAAGGGTGATGATCCAACTAAACTTGTAGAAATGGCAGGATACTATACTACTAGTAAAAAGCTTCATAATTTAGTGAAGAGAATATAATTAGTCTAAATTGAAATAATAATCATAAAATTTAATGACAAGAGAAAGTCAAATGAAAAAATATATATAGAATAACCAAAATACTTATGCTATAATACTTGAAGAAGAAAGAGGCGATAAGTCGTGTTATTACTAACAAAAGCAGTATTTGCAATTATGATTGGATTTTTATTTAGTGTTGTTTTAGGTCTTATACTTTTACCTCTTTTAAGGAAGTTAAAGGTAGGTCAAAGAATAAGTAGTTATGTAGGATACTCTCATAGACAGAAAGAAGGTACTCCTACAATGGGAGGATTAATTTTTATTATTCCTACTATTATAATTACTTTGGGACTATTAATTACTGATAAGATACCTTATTCTGATAATATAGCGATAGTTTTGGTTGTCTTTTTAGGCTTTGCTATTATTGGATTTTTAGATGATTTCTTATCTTTAAAAAAACATAATAATGAAGGTCTTACTACTTATCAGAAACTACTAGGACAAGTTATAATATCAACAATATTTTTCTATATCTATATGAAAAATGGAGGACAGACTTCTTTTGTTGTTGGTACTCTTGGTATTGATATAGAACTTACTTGGCTATATGGATTATTTATATTATTTATCTTGATAGGAGCATCCAATGCTGTTAATTTAACGGATGGTTTGGATGGTCTTGCAGGAAGTTTATCTGCTGTTGCTTTCATTGCCTTTGCCCTTATTTCCTTTGTTGTAGGCTTTGAAGATATTGGGATATTTTGTTTAGTATTAGTAGGTTCACTGATTGGTTTCTTAGTGTATAATACTCATCCTGCTAAAGTATTTATGGGTGATACTGGTTCTCTTGCTCTTGGTGGTGTTATGGGTGCCGTTGCTATATTAACTCATAGAGAGCTTACTTTACTTGTAGTAGCAGGAGTATTTGTAATAGAAACATTATCAGTTATTTTACAAGTATTTTGGTTAAGATTCTTTCATAAAAAGTTATTTTTAATGACACCTTTACATCATCATTTTGAAAAACTTGGTTGGCAAGAGACTGATATTGTTAAATTATTTGTAGTCTTTGGACTATTACTTGCCATGGGTGGAATTATATTTGGAGTATGGTTATAGAAAAGAGTGATTAGATGAAGAAGAAAGGTTTATCTTTGCCTTTATTAATCATAGTAATACTCTTAGTAACATTTGGACTTATAATGATATATTCAGCTTCCAGTATTTGGGCAGAATATAAGTTTCACGATAGTTTTCACTATGTGAAACAACAAGCATTATTTACAGTAATAGGATTTATAATAATGTATATAGTTAGCAAAATAGATTATAATATCTATTTTAAGAAGGCAAATATCATTCTAGGTATTTGCTTTTTATTATTAATTTTAGTTTTAATACCAGGAATAGGTAGTATTAGAAATGGTAGTCGTAGTTGGTTTGGAATAGGACCATTTGGAGTACAACCTAGTGAGTTTATAAAGCTAGCATTAATAATATTTACAAGTAAATACTTAGTTAATAGTAATAAGTTTTTAAAAAGTTATAAGAAAGGAGTTATTCCAATACTTGGAATTGCAACTCTTGCTTTTGGTCTTATTATGTTACAACCAGATTTAGGTACTGGTTTAGTTTTAATGGTCTCAATTATTGCTATGCTTTTTATTGCAGGAGTTAATATGAAATTCTTTTATATCTTAGGTGTAATAGGAGTAATTGGAGTAATAATTCTAATTGCCATTGCACCTTATCGAATGGATAGAATAACATCATTTCTTGATCCATGGTCTGATCCTTTAGGAACAGGCTTTCAAATAATACAGTCTTTATATGCAATAGGACCGGGTGGACTACTTGGAACAGGATTTTTAAATTCAAGACAAAAACATTTCTACTTACCAGAACCTCAAACAGATTTTATTTTTTCTATTATCTGTGAAGAATTTGGTGTAGTAGGTGCAATCTTTATAGCTTTACTGTTCTTCTTACTTTTATACTTTGGTGTAAAGATAGCATTAAAGTCAAATGATTTATTTGCCAAGTACTTAGCTTTTGGACTTATCTTTCAAATGATTTTTCAAGCATTAATGAATCTTGCAGTCGTTATAGGTTTAATTCCTGTAACAGGTGTTACTTTACCTTTCTTATCTTATGGAGGAAGTTCCTTATTAATAAGTTTATTAAGTATTGGAATTCTTCTTAATATTGCGAAAAAAAATAATCAGTAACTGTATATTATATATATTAGAGATACTTATTTTATTTTTAGAAGTTTGAGGTCACAATTTGTGATTTCAAAAGGTAATGGAATAGGTATTTAAAATAAGATATATAAGGAGGTTATAGTTATAAACGATTTAATAGTAAAAGAAGACATTAAAATAGAAAATATGATATATGAAATAAGAGGAAAACAAGTGATGTTAGATAGTGATTTGGCTAAACTCTATGAATGTGCTAATGGAACTAAAACAATTAATCAAGCAGTTAAAAGACATATTAATAGATTCCCAGAGAGGTTTATGTTTAGGTTAACAGAAGAAGAAGTAAGGATATTTTCAAGGTCCCAACTTGGGACCTTGAAGGGCAGAGGACATAATATTAAATATTTACCTTATGTATTTACAGAGCAAGGAGTTGCAATGCTTGCAACTGTACTTAGAACACCTGTCGCTGAAGAAGTGAGTATAAGAATAATGGATGCCTTTGTGGCAATGAGAAAATACATATCAACTAATCTAATTGAACAAAAGTATATAAATGACTTAGTATTAAAAGACTCCCAAAGAATAGATTTATTAGAAGATGCATTTTCTAGCTTTAAAGAACAAAATAATCATATATTCTTTGAAGGACAGATTTATGATGCTTATTCTCTTATGATAAAGATATTTGAGAAAGCTTTAAGTAGTATTATTATAATAGATAATTATATAGATAAGAATATTTTAGACATATTATCTAAGACTAATAAACAAGTAACATTAATTACTAATAAATACAAAATACAAGACTATGAAAAGTATAAAGAACAATATAATAATGTTACTTTAGTAGTTAATAACTCTTTTCATGATAGATTTATCATTTTAGATAAGAAAGATTTATATCACTCAGGAGCTAGTTTTAAAGATTTAGGAAATAAGTGTTTTGCTATTTCCAAGATAGAAAGTAAAGAGCTTTTAGATAGCTTGTTAGATAAGTTAGGATAACAACTTTAATTATAAAATATTGAAAGTCACTAATTGTGATATCCAATAATATAATAGAAAACGGTTAATGTTCAAGGTTTCAAGTTGAAACTTTGAAAGAAAATATATGGTTGTAGGAGGTTATGGTTATAAACGATTTAATAGTAAAAGAAAATAAAAAAATAGAGGACATGATTTATGAAATAAGAGGAAAACAGGTAATGTTAGATAGTGATTTGGCTAAACTCTATGAGTGTGCTAATGGAACTAAAACAATTAATTTAGCAGTTAAAAGACATATTAATAGATTTCCAGAAAGGTTTATGTTTCAGTTAACAAAAGATGAATATTATGAAATTCTAAGGTTTCAATTTGAAACCTTAGAATTAGAACAAGGGAAATATTCTAAATATTTGCCATATGTTTTTACAGAGCAAGGTGTGGCAATGCTTGCAACTGTACTTAGAACACCTGTTGCAGAAGAAGTGAGTATAAGAATAATGGATGCTTTTGTGGCAATGAGAAAATATATATCAACTAATCTAATTGAACAAAAGTATATAAATGACTTAGTATTAAAAGATTCTAAAAGAATAGATTTATTAGAAAATGCATTTTCTAGCTTTAAAGAAAAGAATAATCATATATTCTTTGAAGGACAAATTTATGATGCTTATTCTCTTATGATGAAGATATTTGAAAAGGCAAAGATAAGTATTGTAATAATAGACAATTATATTGATAAGAATATTTTAGACATATTATCTAAGACTCATAAACAAGTAACATTAATTACTAATAAATATAAAATAGAAGATTATGAGAAGTATAAAGAACAGTATAATAATATTACTTTAGTAGTTAATAACTCTTTTCACGATAGATTTATTATTTTAGATAAGAAAGATTTATATCACTCGGGAGCGAGTTTTAAAGATTTAGGTAAGAAATGTTTTGCAATCACAAAAATAGAAAGTAAAGAAATTTTAGATAGTTTATTAGATAAGTTAGAATAATAACATTAATAGATATTATTGGATATCACATTTGTGATTATGTTAAATAGAAGAGATTAGTCTATTCTTTTTCTTTACATTTTTATAGATATTATGGTAATCTATAACTCGTGAAAAGAGGGATTATGTGATTAAATTTTATTATGTTTCTATTACTGATAGAAACTTATATATAGATGATATCAATCTTTTAGATTATCTTAATAACTATTTTCCTAATATTTATACATATTATAAAGATATGGTTAAGAAAAGTGAGATAGTTAATTTTGATAAATATAAAGAATCTAGAATGTTTTTTAATAGAAAACTCGAAGAAGAAGGATTATCTTCTTATTTACTAATAAGAAAAAAAGATGGAGAGCTAAGAGAGATAAATACTAATAGCCCTTTAGTTGGATCTAATATTAAGAAACCTAAATTAAAAGAATTAACTAGAGAAGAGTTAGAAACTTTATATACGGATGATTATATAAAAAGAACTGATAAATATTTTTATTTACCTTTTGCCTTAGACAATAATCCTATATTTGATTTGGATTATGAAGAAGAAAAAGAAAAATTTAAAATTATAAAGAAAACAAACTAGGCTTTTTTACTTAGTTTGTTTTTAAATAAATTAAATATAAATCTAACAATTGGTCCTGCATAAAACAATTGAAAACACATAGCCATAGGAAAACTTAGGACCATAGATTGTAACCAACTAGATATAAATATATCAAGACTAGGTTTATTTATAAAGATAGTTGCAATTAAACTCATAATAGGGCACATAAAACAAACTATTACAATAGATATTCCATAACTTATAATAATACTTGGGGTCTTTTTAGGATCGAGTACTTTAAAAGTTAAATTATGAGCAACTTTACCTATTAAGAAAAACTCTAAGATGATAGCAACTATCCACATAAAAGGTAACTCTTTGAATGCTTCTATGAAAACAAAATTACTTAGACCACCTGTATGAATAGAAATATTATAACAAACCATTACATATACCATTAAAAAAGCCATTATTAGAGTATAAACAAAGTCTTGAAACTTAGTCTCAGGCATAATTAACCTCCTTCCTTACAATATAAAAACAGCACTGATAATGTGTTGTTCGTTTGCATCCTTATAGATGTTTCGTTTCCAATTTAACCATTAAATCTGTTTCCTTGAAAATTCTAGCATAATCTAAAAAAATATGTAAGAAAAAAATTAATAATTTAATTATATTAAACGTAAACAATATTAAAATAATACATATTTCGACAAAACTCTATTGACTTTTTGTTTTTCTTGACAGTATAATTTAATTATATTATAAAGATATCGGAGTGTATGATATAAGATTAGTATGTAGTGAAAGGTAAAGGTAATTAAAATGCAAAAGAAAGTTAAATTAAAAACAGAAAAACTTAAACGCGAAAAGATGCTTAAACGTGTTTTATTAATTGCTTTAGTAGTTATACTATTTTTATTACTAATTTTATATATTGTTGTAGGTATTATTTATAATAGAGGAAATTTTAGCATAACGCTAGATAAAAATTTGTACTTCGATAGAGGGTTAATCATTTATGATGATCCTTTGTATAAAGTTTATAGATCAGAATTATTAGCACCAGCACCTGAGACTTTTGACAATATTTCATATCGTTGGTTACCAACTGATATTGCAAATCAAGAAGGAGGCTCACACAATGGTGATAATTATTTGGCCTATACTTTTTATGTGGAGAATACAGGAGATGATGTAACCGATTATTGGAGTGAGGTTGTTATCGATGATATTATTAGAGATGTCGATGAAGCCGTTAGAATTAGAGTTTATAAGAATGGAGTAGCGACTACTTATGCTAAGTTATCAACGTTAGGGGAACCAGAACCAGGCACTGTTCCCTTTGCGAATCCAGATGAAAAATTAGTTGCGCTTGATCACGTTGCAAGTTTTGGTCCAGGTGACATAGACAAATATACTATTGTTATATGGATAGAAGGTTCAGACTTAGAGTGTACTGATAATATACTTGGCGGTGAGTTCCAAGTTCATATGAACTTTAATTCAGAAATCGATGATGAATAGAAGAAGGGAAAAGAGGTTTTATGAAGAAAAGAAACAAGAAGCATGAAAAACGTGTCAAAAAGTTGGTCGTTGGTACAACTTTATGTGCATTAATTTTAGGTGTTTCAACATACGCTTGGTTTATTGGTATGAAAACAGTTAATGTTTCAAGCTTTGATATTTCTATCGCTACAACTGAGAGTTTAATGCTTTCTATTGATGGAAAGAATTGGGCTCAAGAAGTAACTATTAATGAAGACAATTTTAGCGATGCTTATGAAGGAAATACTAACAGTTGGGGTGGAGAAGGTCTTATTCCTATTTCTACAGTAGGAGCGATGGATCCTGATACATCTAAATTAATAATGTTTGAAAAAGGTAGTTTAACTGCTACTGAAGGTGGTTACCGTTTAATGGCTAGCCGTGTTAATAATTCTGCTGCAGCAGAAGTACCTGGTTATGTTGCCTTTGATTTATTTATTAAAAACTTCTCAGGAGAAGAGTATTATACTCAAAATGATCCACAAAATGAAGAAGCAATTTATTTAACTCCAGAATCATATGTAGATGTATCTACTAATGGTGGAGAACAAAATACAGGTATTGAAAACTCTGTTAGAGTAGCTTTTGCTCAAGTAGGTCGTGTTGAAGCTACTGATGCAATTGTAGAAGATGATGGAGTTGCAAATACTATTAGAGGAATTAGTTGTGCTGGAGGCGGAAGTGTTACTAAGATTTGTGATACAAGAGCTGCACAAATTTGGGAGCCTAATGATACTAAACACGTTGACAATGCAATTAATTGGTACAATGAATCTTGTAAACATAGAACTGGTGCTAATGTAATGGAAGATACTTCATATACTGGATCTTGTAATCCTGTAGTTGATGGTATTGCTTATTCAACTTATGTAATTGGTAATGAAATAACTTCTCCTAATACAGTAGATGTATATGATGGTGAAGATTACAATGGCTATACTGATAGTATTGTAGCAAGCGCTGAAGCTAATAAGTTAGTTGACCTTGATACATTCACAGATACAGAGAAAAATTTACGTGGTGTTGATCGTCCTACATTTATGACTCTTGCACCAAATAGTGTTACTAAAGTGAGAGTATATGTATATATTGAAGGACAAGATATTGATAACTATGACTTTGCATCACTTGGTAAGAAAATATCTGTAGCATTTGGATTTACTAAAGAAAGATTCTATGGTGAAGATATTGATTATGATGGAAATCCTGAGTTACCAGAAGATGTTCAAAGAAATGCTGAAGAAGTAGATTATACTCCTACTGGAGTTATTTCTGATATTTCAGAACGTAGTGTTACATGGTCTAGTGGAGCAAGTAAGTTTAGTGTTCCTACTGGTATAGAAAGCTTTACATTTAAAGATGATGAAGTTACTAAGACAGCTACTAAATCTGCTGGTAGTTGGCAAATAAGTTAAGGAGGTAATGGTTAGATGAAAAAGAAAAAATATAATGAGAAACATTCTAAGAAAATTAGAAAATTAGCTGCATTTTGCTGTTTAATCGCTATCTTCTTAAGTGTATCAACTTATGCATGGTTTATAGGTATGAAGACTGTTAAAGTATCAGAATTTGATATTAATATTGCAACTACAGAAGGATTATTCTTATCAATGGATGGGTCTGATTGGACATATAACTTAGATGTTAATGAAGCAACACAATATGAAAATAATACTAATAAAATAGATGGTGTAGAATTAATACCTTTATCTTCAGTAGGAGATATGGATAGTACTACATCAAGAATGAAATTATTTGAAAAATCAAGTTTAACAGCAGTACCTGGAGGTTATAGATTGTTATCTGCACAAGTTAATAACTATACTGATACAGAAGATACAACTGGTGAATATATTGAAGGTGATGGTTATGTTGCATTTGATTTATTCGTTAAGAACTTATCTGGAGAAGAATACTATATTGAAAATAATCCAGAAAATGAAGAAGCAATTTACTTAAATACAAACTCTAGTGTTACAGTTGCAGCAGATGGAGGAGTACAAAATACAGGTATTGAAAACTCAATTAGAGTAGCCTTTACACAAATTGGACGTATTGAAAATACTGAAGTTCCAGAAGCAGTTAGTACAATTACAGCAATGACTTGTGCTGATGATAAAGAAGGAACATATCCTGTTACAGGAATTTGTCGTAATGCTCAAATTTGGGAGCCTAATGATACAGCACATGTTCAAAATGCTATCAATTGGTATAATACTTCTTGTTTAGCAAGAACAGCTGCTGATGTTGATAGTGATGCATCTTATACTCCTAGTGGTGATAATAATACAACTTGTAATCAAATAAGTAATGGAACAAGTTATCCTACATATACAATTAGTAGAAGAATAGATATTGCAGATGGTGTTAATATATATGATGGACCTGCATTTAATACTTATGCTGCTAACTCTACTGATTATGCTACATATAGTGCTGCAGATTCTGATACTAAAGGTAATTATAAATTAGTAGATTATCCTTACTTTACTGATACAATGAAAGATATTGCAGGAGCTGATAGACCACAATTTATGACTCTTGCACCTAATAGTATTACTAAACTAAGAGTATATATTTATCTTGAAGGACAAGATATAGATAACTACGATTTTGCTCAACTTGGTGCTAAAGTTTCTGTTAACTTTGGATTTACTAAGGAAAGATATACAGAAGATGATATTGATTACGAAGGACCAAGTACTGATATAACACCTTCTGCTGAAGAAGAAGCAGGTATGTAGATATAAAAACGAGGTAAATCTTTCCTCGTTTTTTTCTGTCAAAAAAATACAATTTTCGACAAAATATATTGATTTTTGATATTGCTATTGTTATAATTGAAATATATTATAAAGATATCGGGGTGTATGATTATATAAGTAGTTACAGAATGTTTTTTGCAGTTTTTTTGCTGTACACTATTATTGATATTATTTATAATATGGCATTAAATGCCAAAAAAATTATTCTTTTAAGTTATTAATGCCTGGTTAATATACTAAAGAATAAGTTGTATAATGATAATAAAAAGGAGAGAGTTTTTTTATGAAAAAAAGAAACAAAAAACATGAAAAACGCTTAAGGAAACTCGGGATTGCAACTGCATTATGTGCAATTATCCTAGGTGTTTCTACTTATGCTTGGTTCATTGGTATGAAAACTGTTAATGTTTCAAGTTTCGATATTTCAATTGCTAGTACTGAGAGTTTAATGCTTTCTCTTGACGGTGAGACTTGGGATTATGAAGTAAATATCAATGAAGAAAATTATGATACTGCTAGTTATGATGGGAATACTAACAGTTGGGGTGGAGAAGGACTTGTTCCTATTTCTACAACAGGTGCTATGAGTCCAGATACATCAAGATTAATTATGTTTGAAAAAGGTAGTTTAACTGCAACTGCTGGTGGTTATCGTTTAATGGCTAGTCAAGTAGATAATACTACAGCTGAAACAGATGGTTATGTTGCCTTTGATTTATTTATTAAAAACTTCTCAGGTGAAGAATATTATACAAATTATGATCCACAAAATGAAGAAGCAATTTATTTAACACCTGAATCTACAGTTAAATCTGCTATGGTTGGAGAAGAAGCTAAATCAGGTATTGAAAACTCTGTAAGAGTTGCATTCGCTCAAGTAGGACGTGTTGAAGCAGATACAGAGGATCCTGGTACTATTACAGGAATAAGCTGTGCTGGTACTGGTGGTTCTACTAAGATTTGTGATCAAAGAGATGCACAAGTATGGGAGCCTAACGATACAAAACACGTTCAAAATGCTATTAATTGGTATAATGAATCTTGCGAGAAAAGAACTGGTGATAGTGTAATGGATGAAGGATCATATGCAGGTGCTTGTGGTACTGTTAGTGATGGAACTGCTTATTCAACTTATGTTGTAAGTGGTGAAATTGATGAAACAGATACAGTAGATGTATATGATGGAGAAGATTATAATGGTTATAAAAAAAGTATTTCTCCAACAGCTGCTGATGGTAAATTGGTAGATCTTGATACATTTACAGATACTGAGAAAAATCTACAAGGTGTTGATCGTCCTACATTTATGACACTTGCACCAAATAGTATTACTAAAGTAAGAGTATATGTATATATTGAAGGACAAGATATTGATAATTATGATTTTGCATCTCTTGGTAAGAAAATATCAGTATCATTTGGATTTACTAAAGAAAGATTCTATGGTGAAGATATTGATTATGATGGAAATCCACAATTACCTGCTGATGTAGTTAGAGATGTAACTGCAGTTGATTATGAACCTACTGGTGCAATTACAGATATCACACCAGATGTAATTACTTGGAGTTCAGGCGCTAAACAATTTAGAGTTCCAAATACAATTGATACATTTACATTTAAAGATGAAGGTACTTTAAAAACTGCTACTAACACTGCTGGTAGTTGGCAAATAAATTAAGGAGGTAATGGTTAGATGAAAAAGAAAAAATCTAATGAAAAACATTCTAAGAAAATTAGAAAGTTAGCTGCATTTTGCTGTTTAATCGCTATCTTCTTAAGTGTATCAACTTATGCATGGTT
>CASEWH010000101.1 GCA_949291575.1 uncultured bacterium | reverse complement strand
TTTATTAATCCACTATTAGGCCCATACTCTCTTAAACTTACATCCGCATTATCATCTCTTAGAAGAAGTCGATATTCAGCACGTGATGTTAAAAGACGATATGGGTCTTTTACTCCTTTTGTTACTAAGTCATCTATTAAAACACCAATGTAAGACTCGTTTCTTTTTAAGATTAATGGCGCTTTTTCTTCTAATTTTAGGGAAGCATTAATTCCAGCGATTAGTCCTTGTCCTGCTGCTTCTTCATAACCACTTGTTCCATTTATTTGTCCTGCAGTATAAAGATTTTCAATTAATTTAGTCTCAAGAGTTGGTTTTATTTGTCTAGAATCAATAGCATCATATTCTATAGCATAAGCATATTTTAGTATCTTAGCATTTTCTAAACCAGATAGACTATGAACCATTTGTTCTTGAACATAGTGAGGCATACTTGTTGAAAAGCCTTGTAAATATAAATCATCATAATAAATACTTTCTGGCTCTAAAAATAATTGATGACGTTCTTTATCACTAAATCTAACTACTTTATCTTCAATAGATGGGCAGTATCTTGGTCCTACTCCTTCAACATAGCCTCCATACATACTAGATTCGTTTAGATGTTCTTTGATTATTTTATGAGTTAATTCATTAGTGTAAATTAGATAACATGGTAGTTGGTATTTATAAGCAAGAGCGGTAGTGTTATCATATGAGAATGTTATATCTTCACTACTTCCTAATTCTTCTTGCATTTTAGAAAAATCGACACTACTCTTTTCAATACGTGGAGGAGTTCCTGTTTTTAATCTTAAGATATTAAAGCCTAAATCTTTTAAGAAAGGACTTAAGTAGTTGCTAGCTTTTTCACCATGAGGACCCCCTGCTGTCTTTTTGTCCCCTACTAATATTGCTCCTTTTAGATATGTTCCTGTTGTTAAAATTACGGCTTTACTTTTTATTTCTTCGCCACTTTCTAATACTACTCCACTTGCTTTGTTATCTTTTATAATAAGTTCTTTTACTAATCCTTCTTTAATATCTAAGTTATCTTGACAATTTAAAGTCTTTAACATTTCTTCTTTATAGATAACTTTATCTGCTTGAGCACGTAAGGCTCTAACGGCAGGTCCTTTTTTAGTGTTTAGCATTTTCATTTGTAAAGAACTCTTATCAGTATTTTTAGCCATTTCGCCACCTAAGGCATCTATTTCTCTTACGACTATTCCTTTAGCAGGTCCTCCTATAGAAGGATTACATGGCATATCGGCAATATTATTAATATTACCAGTTACTAAAAGTGTCTTGTGGTTAAGTCTCGCACTGGCAAGACATGCTTCTATACCGGCATGACCTCCTCCTACAACAACTACTTCATAATTCATCTAACATCACGTCTTTCTATTTTAATTCTAATATCTTTAATCTATTTTAATATTTAATTTATTTATAATCATTTCAGGCTTTCCTATATTTAGTTCTTGAGAAATATTTAAAGATAAAGAATCTATAAAATTTTGTATTTCTAGTTTCTTCTCTTTGACATCAATATCTTTATTAGTACAAAACTCAACTTCTAAAAAGTACCCTAAATCTTTAACAGTTTCTAGTACTATTTCATACTCTTGATACTTATACGTTCTTTTTTTGTTATGAATTGTAATTAATTTTTTTAATCCTAATCTTTCTAGAATATTGTTTACAACAGTGATATCATTAATTTGTGTTTCGTATTCATTAGAATATAACCATTTTCCATCATCATCAAATTCATCAATTTTATATGTTATAAAATTTGTATCATCTTTTTTTCTTAATCTTAAGCATTCATTAATTTGATTACTAGAGTTTGGTTTTAAATTCTTTCTGAGTGGATCATAATAATATGTATCTACTACTTCTTTTGTACCTAAATACTTAAACTTGCTTAATATATTAATAACTTCTTCAATTGGTGAGTATACTTCTACTAATATTTCTATTTCTTTCATTTAGTTCTCCTTTTTATTTTCCTACACAAAAGTTTGCAAATAACTCATCTAATAGTTCATCACTATAACTTTCACCAGTGATTGAACCTAAAATATCAAATACTTCTTTTAAGTCTATTTCAATTATATCAACAGGTTCATCAGATTCTAAACTAACTTTAGCATCTCCTAAACTCTTAAGAGCTTTTTTTGCTAGAGTTAATTGTCTTTCATTAGCAAGATAAGTGTAATCATCTTCTTTTATTTCTGATAGTTTAAACATACTCTTTATTTCTTCTTTTAATGGTTCTATTCCATCTAGGGTATTAGTATTAGTACTTACAATATGTTTAAAGTCTAACTTATCTGTATCAATTTTCTTAGGTAAATCATTCTTATTTAAAACAATAATTGGATTTTTATCTTTTACTTTATCTAAGATGAACTTATCATTATCATTTAACTTTTCACTAGAGTTTAGTACTACTATAATAAGGTTAGCATTATCAATTAAAGATAAACTCTTCTCTACTCCTATTTTTTCTGCTAAGTTATCGGTATCTCTTATACCTGCTGTATCTATTAAAGATAATTCTATACCATCAAAGATAATACTTCCTTCTACAATATCTCTTGTTGTTCCTTCAATATCAGTGACAATAGCTTTATCTTCTTTTAGAAATCTATTTAAGATACTACTCTTTCCTACATTAGGTCTACCTATAATAATTGTCTTAATACCATTTTTGATAATTTGTCTTTCTTCTGATTTTTTTACTAAGTTTTGTAAATCTTTTTCAAGGTCAGTTATTACATCTTTTAATTCTTTCTTAGTAACTTCTTCTATATCATAGTACTCAGGATAATCTATATTTACTTCAATATTTGCTATAACATGTTTTAATTTATCTCTAAAACTATTGATATATTTCTTTAAGGAACCTTCTAGGGATGATAAGGCTAGCTTTCTACTATTATCAGTCTTACTATCTATTAAGTCCATTACTGATTCAGCTTCTGTTAAATCTATTCTACCATTAAGAAAGGCTCTTTTAGTAAACTCCCCTCTTTCTGCTTTCCTTGCTCCTTTTTCTATTAAAAGTTCAAAGATACTAAGAGTTGTAGCGATTCCTCCATGACAATTTATTTCAACAACATCTTCTCTTGTAAAGGTTTTAGGAGACCTCATAACTGTTACTAATACTTCATCTATATCTTCTTTTCCATTATTAATAAAACCATAGTTTATGGTATGAGATTCTACTTTAGTTAAATCTTTTCCTCTAAAGACTTTATTTACTAAAGATATAGCATCTTTACCACTTACTCTTACTATGGATATAGCCCCTACTCCTAATTTAGTTGAAATCGCTACTATTGTATCAGACATTTTTCTTTGCTCCTATTCTTTTTACTTTATCTTGTTCTTTAGATATGCCTAAAGCTTTATGGGCCTCAGTTCCAAAGAAAGCTTCTTTTTCTCTTTCTGTTAAATTATCTTTTTCATATAGATATTCTAAATCTAAAGATGGTAGTTCTCTTACATTCTTTATATCATAATTTTGAGGATTTTGATATACTTTGAAACTTAATATTTCATCTACTACTTTATCATCTTCATAATGAGTATTATCTTGTAAAGACTTTCTTACGGCATCTATATATCTATTTAACTCTTCAGTAGTAAGTTTAGATGTTATGCCCTTACTTTGTTTTAAATTAATTAAGTATTTTAAAACTTCCTTAGCTGAATAGTAAATCTTATCTTCTCTTTCTTTATTATAAATAACTCCATCTATAGAAATTAAATTATCTAAATTTGTTAAATCTTCTTCATAATCTTTTAAAGCTTTTATACTTTCTATATATTGTTTTACTTCTATATAAGTATCAATTAAAGTATCTATTTTGTCTTTTATTTCTGCTTTTAAAGGGTCCTTATAGATATTATTTTGCTTTAAATTTTCTCTTTTCTTTACTAAACTTATGTAGCTTTGTACTTTTGGATAAATACTTAAATCTCTTATATTTATTTTTATCCCATCTATTTCAGTAGTTAATTGTAACTTTAAAAATTCTAAATCATTTATTGTATCTGCAACTATTTCTTGCATATAACACCTTCCTTTCCTTTTTTCAGTCTTATTATTATATTGATATTTTGTGATACTGTAAAGGTTAAATAAGGAAAGTTTTATAAATTAGTCAAAACTTTACAAAAAAACCTAGTCGCGAGGTTTTATAACAACACAGCGATTAGGTTCTTCTCCTACACTTTCGGTATAAACATATTTATTATTATTTAAGATATTATGAACTAGTCTTCTTTGATATGAATTCATAGAATCCATTTTTACTTCTACTTTGGTCATCTTTACTTCTCTTGCTAACTTTTTGGCAAGTCTTTCTATTCTTCTATCATTTTTTTCTTTATAATCACTAACATCTATTAAGAAACGATAGTTAGTATTTATTTCTTTTGTAAGAATAGCATTTACTACTGTTGTTAAAGCTTTTAAGTTCTTACCATCTTTTCCTATTAATAAAGCATCATTAGTAGAATATAGACGATATGTTGGAGTATCATTATTAACTGTTATTTCTATTTCTACATCAAAGCCCATGTCTTTTAAAAGGCTCTTTATAACTTTTTTTAAATACTCTTTTACTTCTCTTTTTTCTATTACTTCTATCTCTACTTTTTTAGATAGTAGAGTTTTCCTTTCTTCTTTGGTATTTATTATTAAGTTTTCTTCTAATTCTTGTAAATCAATTTTAGCTTTATTAACTGCTTCTTCATATGTTTTTCCAGTGTAACTATGTTTATTTATCATGTTTTTCCATCCCCCTCATTACAACAATATTTTGAACTATAGCGAATATATTACCTACTGACCAATATATTCCTAAAGCAGATGGCATAAAGAATGCGGTTATTATAATGATTGCACTCATCATAATAGGCATCATCTTCATTGATGGATCACTTACACTATTGCTTGTTGTTTTAAACATAAAGATTGTTGAACCACCAATTATAATTAGAAGGATTATATACATATAGAATGTTTCTGTTCCAAATCCTACTAGTGGTGTTGTTCCTAATTGCATTCCTAAAAAGTTTTCTTCGAATATTGCTGGTACCCTATTTATCGCTTCTAAGAATGCTAGTAATAGAGGTAGTTGAATAAATGATATTAAACAACTTGTTAAAGGGTTAAAATTATATTTTTTATAGACCATCATCATCTCTTGATTTTGTCTTAACATAGAATCTTGGTCTGTCTTACCTTCATATTTCTTTTGAATTCTAGCAAGTTCTGGGGAAGCTTTTTTCATCATTTCACTTTGAACAGCCATTTTTCTTGTAAATGGGAATAGTATTAATCTTATTATAATAGTAATGATTATTATACTAAGTGCGAAACTTCCTATATACTTACCTAATGTTAAGATTAAAAATGCTAGTGGCTTAACAAATATTCCTGTCCATAGACCATCATATTCAGTTGAACCTGGTGTAAATTCTGAACATTTTGGTAAGTCTTTTAATTTAACACCATTTTCTTCATATAGCTTTCTTGTTTGTTTATTTTCTGGTTGACATAAAATATTTTCTGTTAATGATTGACCTGTTTCAGGATTTTGTACTGCTTCGTTATCTTTATTTACTAAAGTTGTAGTACATCCTGTTGCTAGGAATAACAACATTACTACAATGATAATTTTTGATTTTATTTTTCTTTTCTTCATATAATGCTCCTTACTTAATTTTATCTAATAAATATTGTAAGCTGCTAGATAGTTCTTGATAAGAGAGTTTTAGACAGCTATTTCTTATTATTATAATACAATTATAGTTTTTTTCATAGTTTTTGTTATAGTTTCTTATAATTGCTCTAACTTTTCTTTTTAACATATTTCTAATGTGAGCCTTCCCTACTTTCTTTGGAACTGTTATTCCATATTTAGTAGGAGAATCTTTCTTTTCTTTATAAAAGATAACGAAGTTATAGTTTTTAATCTTTTTACCTGTTTCTATTACTTCATCAAAGACTCTACTTTCTTTTACTATGTACTTCTTGTTCATTTAATCACGTCCTAAAGTTAAAAAAACACTGCAAAAACAGTGAATTTTATTTTACTAATTCTTTGCGTCCCTTCTTACGACGACTATTTAAAATATTACCAGCACTTGCTTTACGTGCGAAGAATCCATGCTTCTTTGCTCTTCTTCTTTGGTTTGGTTGATATGTTCTTTTCATTATAACACCTCCAGACTTGAAATCTACATTATTATAATAGGTAGTGATTGTCTTTGTCAAGAAATTATTACCTTAAATATATTTAATTTTTCTTTTAATTTCTAAATTAGTAAATTTTTTTACTTTTGTTTCTTCTAAATTAGTAAACTCCTTACTCATATTAAATAAATCTTCTTTGTCTGTTGTAAAATCTTCTTCCTTTAAACCCATATCATCTAATATAATTTCAGATGCATAATTTGTTACTTTTATTTCATCTTTTTCTTCTTCAGTTAGATCTTTTTTAGAATCTAGTTCAGTAAATCTTTTTTCTAATAAACCTATTTTTACTTTATTTTCAAAAGGAGTATTATATCCAATTAATTCTTCTTCTATAAGCGTTCTAATAGGTATATCTTTATCATATAATTTTTCTAATCTTCCAAGAATAAGATTAATTTCTTTTTTTATTCGTTCTTTACTTTCTAAAGTTTGATATATGGTTATTCCTCCCAAACTTCTATTATAATAATATTCTGGAATTTTATTTCTGTATGGTGAATGATAATTGTAATCATATTCAAATACATTTATCCTTTTTTTACTTTTTGTCACAAAAGAAAGATTTAAAGAGTTTTTTGTAACATCAATAGGTTTATCAAATTTATTTATTTCTAAGGGTAATTTATTTTCCTTTATGAGTTTGATAGTCCTATTATAAATATTGTAAATTGAAGCATAACGATAAATAGAAAGCTCAGTTAATATTTCTCTATTATCTAAGGCGATATAATCTTTTATAACTGAAAATTCTAATTCTATTAATGAGTCTAGATATTCAATCATCTCTTTTGATAATATTCCCTTATAACTTTCGAATAATAATAATTTTAGTTCTTCCTTTGATAATAATGGACTTTTTTCTTTATCTAATAATTTGTTTAATTCTTTCATTTGGAACCTCCCTTGATATTACAAATATGCACTTTCATTTCTATATTAACACATATTATCCACTAATTCCACAAGTAAGTGGAAAACTTTATTCACCATGTGGATTTAAAATTTGTGGAAAATGTGGAAAACTCTATTTTTTGTTGATATTTGTCGATTTAAACTGTGGAGAAATTTGTCGAAAAATTGTGGAAAACTAAAAAATTTAAAAATCCTATTCCTTTTTCCACAAATTTAGAGTATTATAATGGTAATTTAGGAAATTCAGGTGGGAGGTGATAGGGTGAATGTCGAAATTCTATGGCAAAATGTTCTGAAAGAGATAAAAGATGAACTTTCATCCCTAGCTTTCGACACTTGGTTTAGTGATGTTAAACTTGTAGAACTAGATAATGGGATAGCGACTATTGAAGTACCTATGTCTATTCATAAAAAACATTTATCTGATAATTACTTTGAACTTATTAGATTGGCTTTAAATAAAGTAACAGGGACTAACTTTGATTTAGAGTTCTTACTTCCTGATGAAATAGATAATAAAAAGGTAGAAAAAGAGAAGGAAGAAGAAAAGGTAAGAGAAGAGGGGGTTCCCAAATCTTTTAAAAATCAGTCTAATTTAAATCCAAAATATAATTTTGAAAACTTTATAGTAGGTAGTAGTAATAAGTTTGCCCAAGCGGCTGCCTTATCTGTTGCTGAAAATCCTGGTAAAATGTATAATCCTTTGTTTATCTATGGAAATAGTGGGTTAGGTAAGACACATTTAATGCATGCGATAGGTAATTATATTGTGGATAATTCTAATAGAAGAGTTCTTTATGTTACAAGTGATCAGTTTAGAGATGATTTTGTTGGTATTAATAAAAAAGACGAGAAGGGGACTAACTTCAGTTATATAGACTTCTTTAAGAATAAATATAGAAATATTGATGTCTTAATAATTGATGATATTCAGTTTCTTGGAGGAGCGACACAAACACAACAAGAGTTTTTCCACACCTTTACTAATCTATATAACGATTCTAAACAGATAATTATATCTTCAGATAGGTCTCCTAATGACTTGAAACTATTAGAGGAACGTCTTAGAACAAGGTTCTGTTGGGGCCTTACTGTTAATATTTATCCACCTGATTTTGAACTTAGAAAAGAAATTCTTCGTAAGAAAATAATAGCAGGTAACTTTGAAGCAGAAATACCAGAAGATGTCATTGAATACATTGCTTCTAATATGGGAAGTGATGTAAGACAACTAGAAGGCTCTATCACTAGACTTGTTGCATATTCAACTATTATGGGAGGGGCTAGGATAGATATAAATCTTGCTATTGAGGCTTTGAAAGACTTTATTAGTAAAGGACTTAGTGAAAAAAATGATATTACTAGGATTCAAAAGATAGTGGCAGAGTACTTTCAGATATCTGTTGAAGATATAAGAAGTAAGAAAAGAAGTAGTAATATTGCTTTTCCAAGACAAATTGCAATGTATTTGTGTAGAAAACTTACAAGTGAATCTTTTCCTAAGATAGGAACAGAGTTTGGAGGAAAAGATCATTCAACAGTTATGCACTCAGTTGAGAAAATTGAACAAGAAATTAAAAATAACAGTGATTTAGCAGGGATTATAAAAAAGCTAGAAGATGATTTAAAACCATGAGATGTTGATAAGTTTTAGTTTTAAACTTTTTATCCACAAGCGTTGTTGATAAAAATTATGGTATAATATAAAGGAAAATTGTAGTTTTCCACATTTTCCACTCTATAAATAAAAATATATATTAAGAAAGAAGGAATAAATAATGAAATTTACAATAAAAAAAGAAGTGTTAATGGAAGCGATTAATAAAGTAAGTAAGGCAATATCGAGTAGAAATGTTATTCCAGTATTAGCTGGTATTAAATTTGAACTTACTAGTAAAAAGTTAGTTTTAACAGCTAGTGATAATGATATTACTATTCAAACTTTTATTAATTGTGATGATGAAGATATTATTAAAGTAAAAGAAGAGGGTAGTATTATTATTCAAGGTAAATATATTTCTGATATAGTTAGAAAATTACCTGATAAATATATTAATATAGAAGTAGTAGATGAACTTAAAATACTTATTTATACAGAGAATAGTGAATTTAATTTAAATGGTATTAGCGAAAGTGAATATCCTAATATAGATTTAGGGGAGAGTAAAAGTCATATAGAACTTTCTCCTAGTGTTTTAAAAGAAATAGTTAATCAAACTGCTTTTGCAACTTCTATTGATGAGAATAAAGCGATATTAAATGGTATTAACTTTAACATAACAGGAGATATGTTAGAATGTAATGCAACTGATTCTTATAGATTAGCTAGAAAGGTTATAAAATTAGATAAGGTAAGTAAAGAAAATCAAAATATTGTAATTCCTAGTCGTAATTTAGTAGAATTTACAAGAATTATTGATGATAGTGATGAGATGATAGAGATTCATATCTTTAATAATAAGATTTTATTTAAATATCAAAACCTTTTATTTCAATCTAGATTAATTAATGGAACATATCCTAATACATCTAATCTATTACCTAAAGATTACTTAGTTAAATTACATTTTAATATTAGTAACTTTTATGATGTAGTTGATAGAGTTAGTATTTTAACTAGTGATAAAGATAAAAATACAGTAACACTTGAAACAGATGGAAATAATTTAATTATGAAATCATCTAGTGCTGAGATTGGTAGAGTAGAAGAGAAGATGACTATTACTAAAGATCAAGATATTGATGTAAAAATTTCATTTAGTTCTAAATATATGATGGATGCTTTAAAATCTTTTAATACAGAGACAGTTGAATTACATTTTGTAGGTGAAATTAAACCAATTTTATTAAAAAGTTCAGAAGATGAAAGCTTAACTCAGTTAGTTTTACCTATTAGAACTTATTAAAAATTGAAAATTTTAAGGAAAAAGTAAGAAAATTTTACTTTTTTTTAATTTTGTGACAAAAAAATACCTTTTTCGACAATATAATATAGTAGACTGATAGCAAAGCAAGGAATTGCTTTTTGAAGGGGGAAATTTTATGAAAGATTATGAAATTAATGATGAAACGCTTGCGATTATGCCTGGGGGAGATTTATGGGATTCAGTTGTTGTTGAAGATGACTGTAATTATGAGGTTAAAATGAAGCCTTTGGAAATAGTAGATTATAGCTGTAGATACTTTGGTAGTTCTTATGAAGGAAGAAAAATAGGAGCAGGGGAAATATTAAATAGTGGTTATAAATTACCAGTTATGGTTGAAGATACTAAGAATTTAATATTCTTTCCTACTACTAGTCCAATAGATGATGATTGTAGTTGGATTTCTTTAAAGAATATTAAGAGTTATAATAAACTTACTAGTACTAAAACAGAAGTAGAATTTAAGAATGGTAAGGTACTTACAGTAGATATTTCCTATAATTCATTTAATAATCAGGTAATGAGAGCGAGTAGATTAGAATCTATAATAAGAAGCAGAAAAGAAAAAGCAAAATAATTGCTTTTTTTCTGTTTATTTAGGGGTAAATATGATATAATATTCTTGCGTGTATAGGAGTACTAAAATAGGGTGTAGGTGATTATATGGTCGTTTTTTTAGGCAATTATGATAATTAGGTCATTAAAAGTTACGAATTTTCGTAATTATAATAGATTTAATATAACTTTAGGTAGTAAAATGAATATTTTTATTGGAAATAACGCTAGTGGTAAGACAAATATTTTAGAAGCTATCGCTATTTTAGGACTTACTAAATCCTTTAAAAATGGCTTAGACTGTGATGTTATTAAATTTAATAAAAAGAAAGCGGTTATAGAAGGTAGAGTCTTAAATAATAAGCAGATAAAGGATTTAAAGATAGAGTTTTTAGAGAAAGATAAAAATATCTTTGTAAACGATAAAAAAGTTAAAAAATATGCAGATTACATTTCTAATTTAAATATTGTTGTTTTTACACCTAATGATTTAGATATTATAAAGGGATCACCTAGTATTAGAAGAAATTTGCTTAATATGACTTTGTCACAAATTTCTTATTCTTATTTAGTTACTTATAATGAATATAATAAAATCTTAAAGACACGTAATGAATATCTTAAAATACTATTTACTAATGGGATAGCTGATAAGACTTATTTAGAAGTTTTAACAGATAAGTTAGTAGAGAAAGCTGTTTTAATTTATCAAGAGAGATATAAGTATCTATCTTTAATTAATAGTTATATTAGTGATATTTATAATAATATTACAGAAGATAATAGAGTTATAAAGATAGAATATAAACCTAATATAGTTATTAATAATTATGGAATAGAAGATATAAGAAAAGCTTTAACTGATACTTATAGAAAAAACTATAGGAGAGAATTAAACACAGGTATGACGCTATTTGGGCCTCATAGAGACGATTTTTGCTTTATTATGGATAATAATACTGATATGAAGATTTATGCGTCACAGGGGCAGCAGAAATGTGCTGTACTAGCTTATAAACTTTCTTCTATTCCAATATTTAAAGAAAATAATGGTAGTAATCCAGTACTTCTTTTAGATGATATTTTTAGTGAACTTGATTTAAATAAGAGAAATAAGCTTTTAAAATATGTTAGTGAAGATATTCAAAGTATTATAACAACAACTGATTTAAAAAATATTTCCAAGAAAACTTTAGATAGTGCAATTATCTTTAAAGTTAATGATGGAAAAGTGGAGAGGAGTTAAAGTATGGAAGAAAAGGTAGAGAATAATTATGATTCTTCAGCGATACAGGTACTTGAAGGATTAGAAGCTGTTAGAAAAAGACCTGGTATGTATATTGGTTCTACTAGTTCTAGGGGACTTCATCATTTAGTATGGGAGATTGTTGATAATGCTATTGATGAAGCTTTAGCAGGGTATTGTACACATATTGAAGTTACTATTAATAAAGATAATAGTATTACAGTAAAAGATGATGGTAGAGGTATTCCTGTTGATATCCATCCTAAGACTGGTAAGAGTACCGTTGAAACTGTTTATACAGTGCTTCATGCTGGAGGTAAGTTCGGTGGTGGAGGATATAAAGTATCAGGAGGATTACATGGTGTTGGTGCTAGTGTAGTTAATGCTTTATCTGATTGGTTAGAAGTTAAAGTTTATCGTGGTGGAAAAGTATATTATCAAAGATATCAAACAGGTGGTAAGGCTGTTGAGCCTTTAAAAGTTATAGAAGAATGTGATATTAATAGAACTGGTACTACAGTTACTTTTAAACCAGATGATCAAATATTTACTGATACTACTGTATATGATTACGATATTTTAAAGACAAGACTTCGTGAGTTAGCATTCTTAAATAGAGGACTTCGTATAACTTTATATGATGATAGGGAAGATCCTAAGAAGGATAGTTTTCATTATGAAGGTGGTATTCGTGAATATGTAGAGATGCTTAATAAAAATAAGAGTCCAATACATCCTACAATCATTGATATAACTGGAGTTATGCAAGATATATCATTAGAGGTAGCTTTACAATATAATGAATCATATAATGCTTCTATTTATTCATTTGTTAATAATATTACGACACCAGAGGGTGGAACACATGAAGATGGTGTAAGACGCGCATTAACAAGAATTTTAAATAAGTATGCACAAAATAATAATTTATTAAAAGATAAAGATGATTCTTTAACAGGTGATGATGTAAAAGAAGGTATTACAATGATAATATCAATTAAACATCCTAATCCACAGTTTGAAGGACAAACTAAGACAAAACTTGGTAATAGTGAAGTTAGAAGTGTTGCTGATAAGATTTTTTCAGAACCTTTTGAAAGATTTTTATTAGAACATCCTGATGAAGCGAAGATTATTATAGAAAAGTGTATAACTGCTTCTAGGGCACGTGTAGCAGCAAAGAAAGCAAGAGAGTTAACTCGTCGTAAGGGTGACCTAGATATGACTAATGTATGGGGTAAACTTAATGATTGTAAGAGTAAAGATGCGGGAGAGTGTGAGATATTCTTAGTCGAGGGGGACTCTGCAGGTGGTTCTGCTATTAAAGGAAGAAATAGTATGACACAAGCGATTTTACCTTTACGTGGTAAGATTTTAAATGTTGAGAAAGCAAGACTTGATAGGGCTTTATCTAATGAAGAGATTAGAACTATTATTACAGCTTTTGGTACAGGAATAGGGGAAGAATTTGATATTTCTAAACTTCGTTATAATAAAATCATTATAATGACCGATGCTGATGTTGATGGTTCACATATTAGAGTTTTACTTTTAACATTATTTTATCGTTTCTTTAGGCCAATTGTTGAAGAAGGTCATGTCTATGCGGCACAACCTCCACTTTATAGAATTACACATGGAAAAACACGTAAATATGTTTTGGATGAGTCAGAACGTGCTGAATATTTGGCAACACTTGCTCCTAATACAAAATATGAAATAACTCGTATGAAAGGTTTGGGAGAAATGGATGCTGAAGAGTTAAATGAAACAACTATGGATATTAGTAAACGTGTTTTAAGACAAATTACAATAGATGATGCAGTTGCAGCAGATGAAGTATTTTCAGAGCTTATGGGTGAAGAAGTGGCTCCAAGACGTGAGTTTATTGAAGAAAATGCAACTTATGCGAAGATTGATGTTTAGGAGGTAAGTTATGGATAGATTAGAACAAAATAATATAGTAAAAGAAGTAAAAGACTCTTTTCTTGATTATTCGATGAGTGTTATTACTTCAAGAGCGATACCTGATTTAAGAGATGGTTTAAAGCCTGTTCATCGTCGTATTTTATATACGATGTATGAATCTGGTTATACTCCTGATAAACCTCATAAAAAGTGTGCTAAAACAGTCGGAGAGGTTATGGGTAATTATCATCCTCACGGAGATAGTTCAATTTATGAAGCGATGGTTAGAATGGCCCAAGATTTCTCTTATAGATATATGTTAATTGATGGACATGGAAACTTTGGTAATATTGAAGGTTACGGAGCAGCTGCAATGCGTTATACCGAAGCTAGACTTTCAAAGATTTCTCTTGAACTTTTAAGAAATATTAATAAAAATACAGTTGACTTTATGTCTAACTTTGATGAATCTTCTAAAGAACCTGTAGTTTTACCATCACGTTTTCCTAATATTTTAGTTAATGGTACTACTGGTATTGCTGTTGGTATGGCAACTAATATACCTCCTCATAACTTAAAAGAGGTTATAGATGGTTGTGTTGCATACATTGATAATCCTGATATTGATGTTGATGGTTTAATGCAATATATTAAAGGTCCAGATTTTCCAACTGGGGCATCAATACTTGGAAATAGCGGTATTAAAAAGGCTTATGAGACTGGTAGAGGAACTATTACTATTAGAAGTAAGGCACAAATTGAAGAAAAGAATGGTAGACAATATATAATTATTGATGAAGTTCCTTATGGTGTTAATACTTCTGAATTAAAAAATAAAGTAGCAGAACTTGTTCATAATAAGACAATAGAAGGTATTTCTGATTATCATTCTGATTTAAAAGATGGTATTAAGATAACTATTACGTTGAAAAAGGATGCAAATGCGCAAGTTGTGTTAAATAAGCTTTATAAACATACACAATTTCAAACAAGTTATGGAATAATCTTCTTAATGTTAGACCAGGGTGTTCCCAAAACATTAGGTTTAAAAGATATTATTGCAAAATATATTGATTTCCAAAGAGAAGTTATAATTAGAAGAACTAAATTTGATTTAGATAATGCTGAAAAACGTGTTCATATATTAGAAGGTTTAAAGATAGCATTAGATCATATTGATGAAGTAATTAAGTTAATTAGAGGTTCTAAGTCTGATGAAGAGGCTAGAAATGGTTTAATGAGTAAGTTTGGATTAAGTGAGATTCAAGCGAATGCAATTTTAGAGATGAGACTTAGAAGATTAACTGGATTAGAAAGAGAAAAGATTGAAAATGAACTTAATGATTTACTTGAATTAATTGCAAACTTAAAAGATATTTTAAGTAGCGATGCTAAGATTCTTAATGTTATTAAGACAGAACTTTTGGAAATTAAAGATAAATACGGTGATGATAGAAGAACTAATATTGATATGACAGCGATTGAATATATTGAAGATGAGTCTTTAATTCCAGTTGAAGATGTTATTATAACTTTAACTAATAAAGGTTATATTAAGAGATTAAGAGCGGATACTTATAAGAGTCAAAACCGTGGTGGTGTTGGTATTAAAGGAATGGCTACAAATGAAGAAGACTTTGTTAAGCATTTAATTTCAATGAAAACACACGATTATATCTTATTCTTCTCTAATAAAGGAAGAGTTTATAGACTTAAAGGATATGAGATTCCAGAGTTTAGTCGTCAATCTAAAGGTCTACCTGTAGTTAATTTATTATCATTAGAAAATGGCGAGAACATTAGTTCGATAGTGTGTTTAGACCCTTCTGTGGAAAACTATAAATATTTACTGTTTGTTACCAAAAATGGTTTAGTAAAACGTACGGAGATAAAAGAATTCGATAATATTCGTAAGAGTGGAAAGATTGCAATTGTACTTAAAGATAATGATGAATTAATAGCTGTGGATAAAACCACAGGTGATAATGAAGTTATAATCGGTGCAAGTAATGGTAGAATGGTAAGATTTGTGGAAAGTGAAATTCGTTCTATGGGTCGTGGTACTTCTGGTGTTAAAGGAATTGATCTTGATGGAAGTATTGTTGTAGGTGCAAATGTTGTTACTGATAACCAGGAAGTGTTAATTGTTACTGAAAATGGTTATGGTAAAAAAACAGATATTAATGAATATAGATTAACTCATAGAGGAAGTAAAGGTGTTAAAGCTTTAAATATGACTGATAAGAACGGTTCAATGATTTCACTTAATTGTGTAGGTGCTGATGAAAGTGACAAGAAGGATGTAATGATTATTACTGATAGTGGTGTTGTTATGAGAATGCCAATGGAACAGATATCTACGTTAAAAAGAGCGACACAGGGAGTTAGATTGATTCATTTGAAGGATGAGCAAAAGGTGGCAACAGTTACAGTTGTGGATAAAGATGAAGAAGAAATTGTTAATGAAGAATAATTTTTTCTTTTTTTATTGTTTAAATTTAGTTTGTAGTTAATGTTTCACGTGAAACGTATGAAGAAAGTATTTAATTTTATATAGAGAAGTACTAAAATTATTTCCCGGGAAATAATTTATAAAGAAGTAGTATTAATTTATACCTATATATTGTAATAGTACTTATTGTTTCACGTGAAACATATAAAGGAAGCATTTAATTTTATATGGAGAAGTACTGAAATTATTTCCAGGGAAATAATTTATAAAGAAGTAGTATTAATTTATACCTATATATTGTAATAGTACTTAATGTTCCACGTGAAACATATAAAGGAAACATTTAATTTTATATGGAGAAGTACTGAAATTATTTCCCGGGAAATAATTTGTAAAGAAATAGT
>CASEWH010000100.1 GCA_949291575.1 uncultured bacterium | reverse complement strand
TAACAAATAAGTAGTTGCATGATTCTACCTCCATCTAAGGGATAGATTGGTAAAAGATTAAATAACAATATACTATAATTAATAGTTCTTATTATTTCTTGATAGTTATAGAAGTATGGTATATTCATTAAAACTAGATAACATCCTAACTGCATAATTGGTCCCATTAAAAGAACTATTAACTCTTCTTTTATAGGACAGTTTACTTCATGGTTAAACTTAGATACTCCTCCATAGGGATAGAAAACTATTTTATCTACTTCCCAGTTAAAGAAATAGGCTGTAAAGAAATGACCACACTCATGGATTAAAAGAAGGATAGTAGTAATTGCTATTAGATTAAAATATCCTGAAAGAAGAGATAAAACTATTAAGAAGTAACAACTTGGATGAATAGAAATCTTACTTAATATATTCTTTATAGTCGACAAAACTACCCTCTTTTTGGAATGCTAGATATAGATTAGTATCTATAGTCTCTCCTATTAAAGAACCTTTTTCTACATAATCATACATATTTACACTTGATGTTACATTACCATAGAAAACATCTACTCCATTCATCTGTTGTATTATAACTGTTTTACCATATTTATCTTTATCTCCTATAAAAACTACGATACCACTATCTAAAGATTTCACTAAATAATTAGATTCTACTGTTAATTTAACACCATCTTCATACATACTTTTATCAGTATAAACTAAGTCTTCATTAAAAACTTCTTTTGTCTCATTAGACTCTTCCTTTGTACCTAAGAAATATTTATCATAAAGTGTTTTAAAGTCAGTAAATGGTAGTGATGTATTATAAACGTATTTATTAAAATTACTTTTAAATTCTAGATTCGTTTTAAATCCTATTAAAAGAATAAGAGTTACTATTATAGTTAGTAATACTTTTGTAATAAAGACTCTTATATGCTTTTTTAAATTGTTATTATGTTGTGGTTCTTTCTTCTTATAAAATTTAGATTCTACCATTTATATCACCACTTAATTATATGTATTAAGTATAAGAAAAAGACATCAGTTTAAATGTCTTTTATGTGGCATATATTTACAAATTAAATATAGTATTTCTCCATAGATAATGTTTAGTATTAGACTATTGTATATTAAATAAAGAGTACTTTCTATAGAAACAGGTACTACATTAAAGATAAATAGACTAAGGGAGAAAATAGTTTGATATATTACTATTACTAATATAGTTAAAAATAAGTTAGTTAAAAGATTAAGTTCCATTTTCTTATAGATAAAACTTACTATTAGTCCTATTAATAAAAAGAAAATAGCATGGGTAAATAAAAGATTTGTATAGAATAAATCATAAAGGAATCCTGTTATTCCTACTAGAATATAATAATCTTTATCTTTTTTCTTAAAGAATGGATAAATTATAACAAGACTAATTAAAGTAAAGTATGGAGTAAATAAAGATAAATCTCCCATCATATAGGGAAGAAAATTACTTAGAATACCATCTAAAAAGAAAGATATTACAACTATTATTATTTGAAATATCACTGTTTTTCCTCCTTTAGGACAGTAACATAGTGAATATTATTAAAGTTTTGATTTGTCTTTACTCCTAAAGTTTTACTTAATCCATACTTATCATTAGTAATAGTCTCTACTTCTCCTATATATATTCCTCTTGGAAACATTCCACCTAATCCACTTGTTGTTACTACATCACCTTTGTTAATCTCTACCCTGCTATCTACTCCACTGATTAATACTAAGTTATTTTCTTTATCATAACCACTAAGTATGGCAGTAGTTTCTCCTGTTGTCGTAGCGATAGAAACAGATACTTTATTATTTACATCATTGGCAGTTATAAGTTTTATTTCACTAGAATAATTAGTAACATTTTGTAGTTTACCAATAAGTCCATCTTTAGTAATAGCGACCATGTTCTTCTTTAAGCCATCTTTACTACCTTTATCTATAGTTAGAGTCTGATACCAATAACTTCTATTTCTTGATATGACAGTTGCATTAACTACATCATAGCCAGTTAAAGTCTGATTTAAATCTAAAGCATCACGTAGTTGTTCTATTTCTTCTTCTAAATGAACATTTAAATTCTTTTGAATTACATAACTTTCTGTTAAATCAGTATCTTTTTGAGCATTTAGGGATGTAAATGGTAACATTACTCCTTTCATAACAATAGTAGCGGCATCTTTGAAAAATGACTCTACTGCTGTTAGTTTTCTATTAGATGATAGAGAGTAAAATAAAACAAAAAATGCAACGATTATAACTATAATGATAATAATAATTTTTCTTCTTTTTTTACTTTTTCTATACATAGTATCTATTCCTTTCAAAGTTTAGTATACTAATAACTTTTTATTTTTGCAATTAATCTAGTAAATTATTTTCTAAAAAACTGTAATATTTCGTTTCACTAACTATTAAGTGATCATATATCAAGATTCCATGAATTCTACCCAGTTCTATTAAATAATTAGTAAACTCTATGTCTTTAGGACTAGGATTTACACTTCCTGAAGGATGATTATGAATACATATTATATAACTGGCACTAACCTTATAAGCTTCTTTAAATATTTCTCTTGGATGAACATTACTTTTAGTCATAGTACCTTTAAACAATAGTTTACTACTAAGTACTTTTTTCTTACTATCTAGATAAATACAATAAAAGCATTCTTGTTTTAGTCCATAAAAAAATGATTTGCAGTAGTTATAAATATCTTTAGCATTAGTTAATTTTATATTGTTATTTTCTTCTTCTAGAAATATTCTTTTACCAAGTTCTACCATAGCAAGGATTTTAGTGGCTTTTACAGGTCCTATTCCTTTTATTTTAGTAAGTTCTTGATAATTTAGATTAACAAAGTTTTTCATGCTTCTAACTTCCTTTAATAACTCAAAAGCAAGTTCATTGGCATTAACATTTTTTACTCCTTCTCCAAGAATAATGGCTAAGAGTTCACTACTAGATAGGCTGTTAGCACCTTTTTTAATTAATTTTTCTCTAGGTCTTTCACTTTTTGGTATTTCTTTTATTTTCATTTTTGACCCCCTTCATTTATATTTTATACAATAATTTAAATTTTACTCTAAAACAAATTCTTGATAATTAGCTAGTACTACTTCATTAATAGAAGTTATTTCATCATTTGAAGAAGCTTTATTAAGTAAAATATCCATTTGTTCAAGAGTTGCTAGGAATTCTTCATTTTCAATACTCATCTTTTTAATAGAAGCATGAATATCTTCTTCTTTATACATTTTCTTTAACTTCTCTAAATTATCATTAGATGAGGTTATGGCAAGATAAACAATATAATTAGCATCTTCTTTTACAATTAAATATGGATCTATATTAGAAACAGCCTTTTTAGCTTGTTCTTCTGTACTGTATGAACCTTCCATTAAAAAATAAGTGCTATTAACTTCTTTAATAACAGTCTCTGATTCTAGTTTGTACTGTTCAAATAAAAAATTACCTAGTACTGCTCCTATTAAAATTGCCACTAACATTGTTATAAAAAAACTCTTTGTCATTATTATCACCGTCTTTATATTATCAAAAGATATTTCACTATTTTGTCGAAAGTTGTAGTAAAAATTTAATAAAAGTGATAAATTAATAATAGGAGGAAACATATGAAAAAGAAATTTAAAATTTGGCAAGTAGTTTTAGGAGTATGCTCTTTATTACTAGTTACTGGTTGTGGTAATAGTAATAATATGGAATCTATGACTTGTACTAGAACAATGAATCAAAACGGGATTAAGACTAGCTTAAAATATAATGTTGAGTATGAAGGAGATTATGTTTCAAGGATTAAAACTGTTGAGACAGTTGAAACTGATGATACTGATATACTTAATACTTATAAAGAACAGATTGAATCTTTATATAGTCCTTATAAAGATGTAGAATACTATGAGTATAATGTTGATGTTACTGATAATAAATTGACTTCTACTGTTGATATTAATTATGCAAAAGTTGATACTGATAAATTACTTGAAATTGATTCTGCTAATGGACAATTAATTAAAGATGGTAAAATCAGTGTTGATGATATTAAAAGTGTCTATGAGAGTTTAGGTGCTACATGTAAAAACGACTAGAATTTCTAGTCTTTTATTTTGAGAGTTAAAGTGTGGACTGTTTCATCTTTAATGAAATTATAGCTATCTATTACTAGGCCATCTGTTGTAGAAAGAGTTGCAAAACCTGGTGCATAAAATCCAAGCGAATAACTATTAGGTTGTAGATTACTGCAACTAGCTACTCTAAAGGCATTTCTTTTTTCTTTAAACTTAAAGAAATGAGAATGTCCTTTTAATATTACATCATAATTATAGTGAGGTGGTACTAAAACTGATGTTGGGACATTATGTTCTAGGAATAGTTTGTAGTTAGAACATTTAAGATAAGCACCTCCTGCACCTAGAATAGTAAAAGTATCAGATGATAACTCTTTATATAAATTAATACCTAATCTTTTAAACTTAGTATCATGATTACCTAATATGGCATAAGTTATAATATTAGTTGGCCAAATATCATGAAATCTTACAATCTGTTTATAATGCAAGTTTATTAACTCATCTTGAGTAAGATCACATCTTTCATCATAACTATCTAATATGTCTCCAGTATGTAAAACTTTATTTATACCAGCTTGTTTTAAAAGATTAGTGCTTTTATTAATATAGTATGGACTATCTTTAACATTTCCTATATGAGTATCACTCATTATTCCATATTTTGAATCTTTTAAGACTAAAGAAAACTGATATTTGTATTTGAGTTTATTTAGTATTTTTCTTTTGTCTTCAAGAATATCTTTATCATGTAAGCCATAATCTAATATTCCTAACATGACATTATGATTAAGTTTATATTCTTCTTTTAAGATATCAAAGTTTTCAAGTGTTAATCTTTTTACTATTTCTTTATATTTTAAATCTTTTCTCATTATATGTCCTACTTTCATATTAATTCCATATTATCATAATTTTCTTTTACTGTGGACAGTTTTTTGAGGTTGTGGACAGAAATTCTGTGGACAAAAAAATCAACTACTTCTTCTAGAAGCGTTGATTTTATTAGCTTTAACTGGTGGCTCCAGCGGGAATCGAACCAGCGACACAAGGATTTTCAGTCCTTTGCTCTACCGACTGAGCTATGAAGCCAAAAAATGGCGGTTCCGACGGGGCTCGAACCCGCGATCTTCTGCGTGACAGGCAGACGTGTTAACCAGCTGCACCACGGAACCATGGTTGCGGGGAAAGGACTTGAACCTTCGACCTTCGGGTTATGAGCCCGACGAGCTACCAACTGCTCCACCCCGCGATAACAAATTTTTAAATGGCGGAGGAAAAGGGATTCGAACCCCTGCGCCGCTTGCGCGACCTCCCGGTTTTCAAGACCGGTCCCTTCAACCAGACTTGGGTATTCCTCCAAAATAGATGGTGCCTAAGGTCGGACTTGAACCGACACGAGGGGTGAACCTCCCAGGATTTTAAGTCCTGTGCGTCTACCAATTTCGCCACTCAGGCACATATAAATGGTGACCCGCATGAGATTCGAACTCATGACCCTTTGATTAAAAGTCAAATGCTCTACCGACTGAGCTAGCGGATCATAATACTAATTAGATGGTTGCCTCGGTTAGATTCGAACTAACGCATGTCAGAGTCAAAGTCTGATGCCTTACCACTTGGCTACGAGGCAATATATTAAGTGGTGGAGAGAGATGGATTCGAACCATCGAACCCGAAGGAACAGATTTACAGTCTGTCGCGTTTAGCCACTTCGCTATCTCTCCGACATAATAAAATGGTGCCGAAAACAGGAATCGAACCCGTAACCTACTGATTACAAATCAGTTGCTCTACCAATTGAGCTATTTCGGCAACATATAATAAATGGTGGGCGATATAGGACTCGAACCTATGACCCCTTGCTTGTAAGGCAAGTGCTCTAACCAACTGAGCTAATCGCCCAAAACCGTTTGACATGATTAAATATACCAGTTAATTTGATGATTGTCAATAATTTATTTACATATTTTTTCACTTTTTTTCTTTTCTAGCTCTTTTCTTACCCAATAATCAAGGTGTAAAGCTAGATTTTTAAAGCCATTTTCTGTTTCTTTTATCCTACTACCATTCCTTTTAGTAATTCTATAGTCTACATTTTTAATGCTTAACTTAAACATATTATCACTACTCTTGCCTACTATTCTTACTCTTATTAGTTCATTAAGAGTAACATATTTATTTAAATCTTCTATGTAATGATTACCAATTTCTGATATATGAATAAGTCCACTATGATTATTATCTAGTTTTACAAAAATACCATAATCTTTTATACCTGTAACAGTTCCAAGAACAATGGAACCTTCTTTATATTCTTTTGCCATAAACTTCCCTCTTCTAGTGTATTATAGCAGAAAATGTTTGTCCTTACAACCTTTACAATCCTTATAAATATGTCTATAATTATGATATTGAAAGGGAAAAGTGATTAGAATGGAAAATGTTGAAGATAAAATTAAAAGTATTATAGATGAATTAAAGCCTTTTTTAATTAGTGATGGAGGGGCTTTAGAATATATTAAATTTGAAGATGGTATAGTCTATGTAAAATTAGGTGGAGCATGTCAAGATTGTGCTTTTTTAGATGTTACTTTAAAAGATGGAATTGAACAAATGATAATGAATGAAGTACCTGAAGTTAAAGAAGTAAGAAACGTTAATTAGAATCTAACCAGTCTATTTTTAGAATAGGCTTTTTTTTATTTATAAAATCATAGATGTATTTTAAGAACTTTTCGTACTCATCTGTTCTATTTAGTACTTTTATTATTTCTTTTTCTTTAAGACTTTCATTTATTATCTTCTCATAAATATCAAAGTAATGACTTGGAAAAAGTAGTCTTGCTATTAATAGTCCATATTGATAAGGACTATAATTTAGTTTAGTTAAAAATTCATCTAAAAAGTCATAGGTGTAATTATCTGTTATAAAGAGATATTTAAGATATTCTGCACTATCTCTTGCTTTATTATCTATAACTATGTTTAAAGGGTTATAGAAGCTTAAATCGTTAAGATTAACTCTTCTTCTAGATATTACTAAGATATCTGTAATTTCTTTGCTTAGATAGCTGTTAGTGGCATTAAAATAGCTTATAGCATTTTCTCCTAGACCTATAAAATAATCTAGAGTCTTATAGAGTGTTTTATACTTCATCTTTATATAGTCTTTTTGATATTCAAAATAATCTATCTTGCTACTCCAAAGATTATTCCAACTACTATGATTTAATAACTTTAAATTAGATGCTTCTTTAGGACAATAAGTGGGATTATAGATATCATTAATATTAAAGTAATTATTTTTTAGATTTCTTAAAAGAATATAATAACGGTTATTTATTATACTTAAAGCTTCTTTATTTACATTAAAGATAATCATCATAAAATTACTATAGTTTACTGTTCTAGTAAGCATAATTAGTTCATTAATATATTCTAAAGGTCTATTTACTAGATAAAGATAATAGATGTAATTATCAAGATAAAAGTAATAATAATTATCTTTTTTGATTATTTTTTCTGGTGTAAGATGATAGTAATAAAAAAGAGTATTCTTCATATCTAAAACCTCAGTAAAGTATATGATAAAAAAGTAAAAAAAAGAACGTACTACATTGTACGTCCTCCTGCACCACCATATTGACCATCATCATCGCCAGGATACTTAGTTCCAGCAAATTCTGCTCTTAATCTTTTCAATTCTTCTAAAGATTGACTAGCTTCTTCATCATATGCAGCTGTTTCTGTCTCAATAGCAGTTGTTTCTGAGTTAATAGTTGCTAGAGTTTCATTTTCTTTTTGAAGTTCTGCTTCTTTAGCACTATTAAGTTTTTCTTGTTCTTCATTAGCTTTTCTTAACTCATCCATTTTTGGCCTATATGTATTTAATAACTCTATTTGTCTTTTAGTATCTTCTGCTCTTTTCTTAGCTGCTTCACGTTCTTTTTTAGCTTGTTCTTGTTTTTCAGCAGCTTTTGTTTGTTCTTCTTTTACATCAGATATTTTACTATTCAATTCTTCACCATGAGATTTAAGTCTTTCATTTCTCTCTTCTAAGTCTTTCATAAAGCTTTCTATAGATTTATCACTATTGAAATCTACACCTAATTCATCATATTCTGGTTCGATTGGTTGTTCTTGATCAAAAATAGATTCATTGTTTTCAGATGGTGTTCTAGTTTCTTCTTCATCTTTATCATCAGTATTAGTAGTTGTTGCTCCACCAAGAAATTTATCTAAATCTGCTTTTATATCATCTTTAGAAACTTTTTCATCTTCTTGTTCTTTTAAATCTTCTTTTATTTCTTTAGCCGCTGTGCTAACAACTCTTTCAAAATTATCTGATGTTACATTTTGAGCAAAATAGTTACCATTATTTTCATAATCTTTGTCCTCATCTGATAATGCGTTGCTATCTTTTTCAGCCATAACACGATTTACTTCTTCTTTAATCGCTTCACTATCTACGTTAGAGAAAATATTTGCATTCTGTGCATCTTCTAATACTGTTTGAGCTTTCTCATAATCACTAAAATCAACAGACATTTCTGGTTCTTTTTCTAAATAATATGAATTTGCTTTCATCTGTTCAATATTCTCTTCATGTACTTTTAAAGCTTTCTTGGCAATTTCCATAAATCTTTGGCGTGCATTAGAAAACTCTTCATAAACTTCAGTTAATGATTCTATTTGATTTCTTAAGCTTTCAATATTTTCGTTTATTATAGTG
>CASEWH010000099.1 GCA_949291575.1 uncultured bacterium | reverse complement strand
TGAGGATTTACTTATCAAATTAATTAATCGTTTTGTAATAGGAAGTACAGATATCTTGATACATGGAACAGTTGATAATTTTACTTATATTACTAAAGATGAAATAATTAAACTGCTACTTTCATTGAAGAAGGAACCATCATCAACAATTCATTTTTCTAGGCTAATCTTTGCATCTAAAGGACGTAATAATGACATTGATAAATTTATAGTGCAAATTAAATGGTATAACCTAGCAGATGATATTGCAAGAATAAGAAAAAACTTACCAGTTTAATACTAGTAAGTTTTAATTTTTATAATGGCGGAGTAGGAGAGATTTGAACTCTCGCGCCAGTTGCCCGACCTACACCCTTAGCAGGGGCGCCTCTTCAGCCTCTTGAGTACTACTCCAAAACGCATAAAATAATAATATATTTGTCATAAGACACTTATAATATTACCCTAAAGAAATATAAATGTCAAGAAAAAATAAAAGAAAAGCTCCCTTTCACAGGGAACTTGGATTTTTCTATGGTGACCAGTACGGAATTCGAATCCGTGAATGCTACCGTGAAAGGGTAGTGTGTTAAGCCGCTTCACCAACTGGCCATATGTAGTTTAATGTCTTTTTCTTGACATAAAAAAATAAAAAATAAATGGCGCCTCAACTAGGACTTGAACCTAGGACCCCTTGATTAACAGTCAAGTGCTCTAACCAACTGAGCTATTGAGGCATATCTAATTAAATGGTGGGCCTGACAGGACTTGAACCTGTGACCCCTTGCTTATCAAGCAAGTGCTCTAACCGACTGAGCTACAGGCCCGGATTGATAGCACATTTACATTCTACACTAAACTAGAAAGAAATGCAAGTTTTTTTTGTTTTTTTCTTCAAGCAATATTAGAATAGCAAATAACTTTTATTAAATCAAGTGTTTTTTTGAAAAATTTCATATAAATTTCACAAAAAATAGTTAAATTACTATTCAGGAGGGAAAAAATGAAAAGAATAGGACAATTTTTTAAGAAACATTGGAAGAAGTTTTTACTAGCTATCATTATTATAGCCGTAATCGCCGCAATTATTTATCTAAGTTTTAGAGCTTATGATAGATATCGTGAAAATCTATTAACAGATCCTGCTTGGATAAGAGAAAATGTTAATTTTGTAGAAAATGATGAAGGAGTATATGAAGTAGAAAAAGATGAAGAAATATCTATTTTTAGTGAAGACTATCAAAATATAATTGAAGAAAAAATAGAAGAATTAAAAGATAAAGCCGATTATACCCTAGAAGATCCTTTATTAATCTATAACCCATATGGTACTGGTTCTTTGTCTTACTACTTATATTATACTGATAGTGATGAAGATTTAGACTATAAAATTGAAACAGAAGGATATAGTAACTTTGAACAAGAAATATCTCATAAAGATAGTAATGAATATCAATTAGTTGGGTTTGTTCCAGGAAAAACTAATACTCTAACACTTACTAGTGGTGATGAAGAACATGAGTTTACTATCACAACTCCTGAATCTGAAGCTGATATCGATACACAGGTAGAAGTAGTAGAAGGAGACAGTGAAGAAGAATTAACAGATGGTCTTTATGCACTTTTAGGACATGATAAAAACTACAACTCTAATATTTATCTATACGATAATGATGGTGTACTAAGAGAAGAGTTTGTTCTAGATAGTTATAGAGCAGATCGTATTATCTTTGATGAAGATTATATGTATTATGCTTATAATAAAAAAGGTATAGTTAAAGTAAATGATTTAGGTAAAATAGAAGAGTTCTATGATTTAGAAAACTATACAATGCATCATGATATGGTTTATGATGAAGATAATAATCGTTTTGTAATATTAGTTAATGAAGATGGTACTGATACTATTGAAGACGTTATAATTACAGTAGATTTAGATACTAAAAAGATAGAAAAAATAGTTGATATGAAAGACTTACTACCAGAATTTTACTTAAATGCTGTTAAACCAGAAGGTAAAAATACTTATGGTGGTTATGAACTTGATTGGATTCATTTAAATAGTCTATCTCTAATAGGAGATGATGTTGTCTTAAGTTCAAGAGAGTTAAGTACTATAATCTATATTAGTGATGCTTATACTGACCCTAGTGTTAAATATTTATTAACAGATGAATCAGTTACAGAAGATACATCATATGGAGATTTACTATATGAAAAAGTAGGAGATTTTGTTTCTCAAGCAGGACAGCATAGTATTACGTATTATACAGATGAGACTCTTGAAGATGGAGAGTATTACTTATATATGTTTAATAACAATTATCAAGGTGCTAGAACAAGACCTAACTTTGACTGGTCAAATTATCCTGGTACTGGTACTTATAATGAGGGAGAAACATCATACTTCTATCAATATAAAGTTAATGAAAATGATAAGACTTATGAATTAGTTAAGAGTTTTGAAATACCTTACTCAAGTATAGTAAGTGATGTTGAAATACTTGATGGTGGTAATATTGTTGTCGGTAGTGGTAAAGATAACTCCTATGGTGAATATGATAACGATGGTAATTTAATTAGACAATTTAATTACAACTCTAAGAAATATGCTTATCGTGTCTTTAAATATGAATTTAATAATTTATTTGATTAAAGTCTAGTGATAGACTTTTTTCTTTTTATCTGATAAAATAATACCGTATTTTGAAGGGGATGATGTTAATGAAAGGAAAAGTTTTAGAAAAAGGTGAATTATTAGATACGTTATATGTTTTATTTAAAGACTTAAGTAAGAAAAAGATAAAGAACTATCTAAAAGATGGAGGAGTTTTAGTTAACGGCAAAGTTGTAACGAAATATGATGCTCATTTAAAGAAAAATGATATTATTGAACTTAGTAAGGTTAATAAAACTCATAAGAAGAGTAATCTTGATATTATCTATGAAGACGAATATTTCTTTGTAATTAATAAACCAGCCGGACTTTTATCGATAAGCACTACTAAAGAAAAAGAAAAGACTGCCTATCATTTAGTAAGAGAGTTTATCAAAAACAGAAAAAAGAACGATAAAATCTTTGTCTTACATCGTCTTGACAAAGACACATCAGGAGTCTTAGTCTTTGTAAAAGATAATACTCTAAAAAATCTCTTACAAAATAATTGGGATAAATATGTTAAAACAAGAGAATATGTCGCTTTAGTAACAGGTAATGTAAAAGATGTAGATGACTATACTTGTTACTTAAAAGAAATAGGACCTGATAAAGTTATTGTTACTAATAAAAAAGAAGGTAAAATTGCTGTTACTTCCCTTAAGACAATTAATAAAAATAATAAATATAGTCTTGTCAAAGTTAATATTAAAACAGGAAGACGTAATCAAATAAGAGTAGTTTTAAATCATTTAGAAAGTCCTATAGTAGGAGATAAAAAGTATGGAGGTATTAAATCTAATAGACTTTATTTACATGCTAGTAAATTAACAATAACTAATCCTCTTAATAATAAAACTTATACATTTGAAAGTAGTGTACCTACATCATTTAAGAAGGTGTTTAATAATGAAAAATAAAAGTGAAGTAGAACATAGTCTTATAACTAAATATCGTAAAGATATTTGGCGTAAATTTATGAAAGCGGTTAGAGACTATGAACTAGTAAGTGAAAATGATCATATCGCTGTTTGTATATCTGGAGGAAAAGATTCTGTTATACTTGCAAAATGTTTAGAAGAGTTAGCTCGACATGGCAAGACTAACTTTAAACTATCATATATCGTTATGAATCCAGGATATAAAGAAGAAACCTTAAAAGTAATAAAAGAAAACTTAGAATCTTTAGGTATTGACTATAAAATATTTGACTCAGATATCTTTGAAGTTGCTAACAAACTAGATAAAGACCATCCTTGCTATATGTGTGCCAGAATGCGTAGAGGTTTTCTTTATAAGACTGCAAAAGATTTAGGATGTAATAAAATTGCCTTAGGACATAACTTTGATTATGTAATTGAAACAATACTACTATCAATGTTTTATGGAGGAGAATTTAAAACAATGTTACCTAAATTACATAGTACTAATTTTCCTTGTATGGAACTTATTAGACCATTATATTTAGTAAGAGAAGAATCTATAAAAAAGTTTTGGCAATATAATGAATACACCTTTATAAACTGTGCCTGTAAATTTACAGAAAATAAAAATATTGAGAACAATTCTAAACGTTTAGAAATAAAAAAACTATTAGAAACACTTAGAGAAAAAAGCGATGTTATTGATAATAATATCTTTAAAAGTACAGAGAAAGTTAATTTAGAAACACTTCTAAGTTACCAAGATAAAGGGGAAGAAATAAGTTTTTTAGACCGTTACTAGGTCTTTTTTGTATAAAAAAATAACTATTTAATCATTACTAATTTAGGAGATGATTAAATGGCAACTAACAAAGTAATAATCAGTGGAGTTAAAACATCAGAATTAAAAGTATTAACAACTGAAGAAATGACAGAACTATTTAAAAAGATGCAAAGTGGAGACCCTTTCGCTAGAAATGATCTCGTTAATGGTAATTTAAAATTAGTCTTAAGCATTTTAAGAAAAGTTAATACAAGGAATGAAAACTTAGATGACTTATTTCAAGTAGGCTGTATTGGTCTTGTTAAAGCGATAGATAATTTTGACCTATCACATGAAGTTAAATTCTCGACCTATGCTGTACCTATGATTTTAGGAGAAATAAAAAGATACTTAAGAGATAATAATACTATTAGAGTAAGCCGTTCTACAAGAGACCTCGCTTATAAAGCTTTAAAATTAAAAGAAGAATACTTTATGGAAAAAGGAGAAGAAATATCTATAGAAGACCTAGCTACCACCCTAGATGTCACTACTTATGACCTTGTCTTTGCTCTAGAATCCCTTAAAGACCCAGTATCCATGTTTGAACCTATATATAATGATGGTGGAGACACCATTTATGTATATGATCAAATAGAAGATAAGAGAAGAACTGGTTCAGTTGTAGAAGAAAAACTTGCTACAAGTGATGCCATAAATTATTTAAGTGATAGAGAACAATTAATACTAAATGAACGTTATATTATAGGTAAAACTCAAATGGAAATTGCCAAAGATATGGATATAAGCCAAGCTCAAGTATCAAGACTAGAAAAAAATGCTATAAAGCAGTTAAAGAAAACTTTGAGATAAGCATAATTAATAAAAAAATACATAATTTTAAGTAGTAAGGCAGTGATAATATGAGACTTTCTGATTTACAAAGTAAAGATATAGTTAATGTTATAGATGGTAGAAATATAGGTAATATTATAGATGTTAAAGTAGATGAGAGAAATGGTGCAATCCTTAGTTTAATAGTAGAACCAAAGGGCAAGTTTATTTCTTTTGGTAAAGGAGAAGACACAGAAATTAGATGGCAAAGTATTGAGAGAATTGGTGAAGATGTAATACTAGTAAGACTAGGTAATTAACTATGAATAAAAAGAAAGTATATATCTTCTTTAGTATCTTAATATTATCTTTCTTTACCGCTTTATATCTTACATCACTTGCAGGTAAAGGATTAGAACAAGTTATTATTAACTATGCCACTGCAGAAACAGAAAGAATCGCAAATGTTATTTTAAATGATGTTACCTTTATAGATGAAGATTTTTTAGATGAAGATATCTTTGAAATAAGTAGAGATAATGACGGTAATATAGAACTTATTAATTTTGATACCAAAACAACTAATAAACTATTAAAAGAAATAAATGATAAAGCTATGAAAAGACTAAGTGCTATAGAAAAAGGAGATACAACTGATTTAGAATTATCAGATTCTCTAAAAGGAACAAGACTAACCTTTCTAGATGATGGAGTAGTATGTGATATACCTATAGGTTCTTTATTCCATAATGGTTTAATTGTTAATTTAACTACAAGCATCCCCATTAGATTCTCATTCATTGGTACAGTATCAAGCAATATTGTAACTGATGTAAAAGAATATGGTTTTAATAATGCTTTAATCGAAGTAGGGATAGAAATAACTATCAAAGAAAAAATAACTATGCCTCACTCAACAAAAAGCGTCCCCATTACTACCAAGGTAAATCTTACTACTCAAATCATTCAAGGAAACATTCCAGACTATTATAATGGCTCTTTTGAAGCATCTTCACAAGTTTTTGAAACTAAACTCAAATAATATGTTACAATAGTAATAGGTGGTAGGAATGTATACTTTACTAGATAATAATTATAAAATAACTAAAGGAAAAGAAAACTTTGCTTATGAAGAGGTAAAAAGTCTTTTTACAGATTACTTCCAAGACTATGACTATGTTTTAGGAGATTATTCTTATGGAAAAATAAGACTTAAAGGATTTTATGATAGTGATAATAAGAAAGCAAAAAAGATAAATGATATTAAATATTTAGATAGCTATATCAAAGATTATTGCTCACCTGGAGCGAAGACTTTTCTCTTAAAAAAAGAAAAAAATCCTAAAAATAGTAAAAATATGTAAAAAAGGGGCTTTTTATTTCTTTTTTTTTATGCTAAAATTGTATATAAGATAGAAAAGGGAGGAAAACAAGGATGAATGAAAAGAAGAAAATGACTTTATCAATCATAGGTGAAGACGGTTCTATTGATGAAGTAGAAGTTGTTATTGCCTTTGAATTTAAAGATACAAAAAAAGAGTATGTTGTATATACAAAAAATGAAAAAGATGAAAACGGTAATGTAACAGTTTATGTTTCAAGAGTTGATAGAAGTGGAGATACTCCTAAATTATATGGTATCGATGATGAAGATGAATGGAATAGAGTAAAAGACGTATTAAGAAAACTATCAAAAAAAGACTAATAGATAGTAATAATTAGTTGGAGGCGAATGACATGATAGAAATTGTTAATTGGGATGAAAGACTACATGATGATGAATATGATGTTAAATGGACAGATGGTAATGTTACTAGTGGTGATTCTAATAAGATTAAGTTAAAAATGACTTCTTATGCTATTATTATGGAAGTTCAAAAAGCTTTTATGCAAGAAGAACTAGCGAAGCAAAAAGAAGAATTAGAT
>CASEWH010000098.1 GCA_949291575.1 uncultured bacterium | reverse complement strand
TTCTAATTTTATATAAGAATTATTACTTTTTTATAATAAATTTCTTCTAATTATTTTTAATTCCTCTATATAACTATGTAACTCTTCTAACTTTTTTTTCTCATTTTTTCTCCCTACTTTTAACTAATTTCTTTTCTTCATCTATCATTTTATTTTTAACATTCCATAAATCATAACTTAAATCAACATGTACAGGATGAGGATTTACAAATCTTTTATTCTCTTCACTCAAAGTTTCTTTTTCCATACTACAGTAATCTCTAAGCTCCATCACACTATCACTTTTATAAACACATTCCCCATTTATAAATATTGGCTCTATCAATTCTCTAACTGTATAAGTACCTTTCTCCAATTCTTTTCTCTTCCAAGTATCTACAGGATCAAACATTACTGTTGTTTCTTTCTCACTATATTTTTCATTTGCAAAGCCAATAATATCTCCTCTTATTTTACCGGTTTCTTTATCATAGAATCTAAATATCTGTTTATCTCCTGGATTAGTAATTTTTACTCTATCCTCACTAAGTTTAATCTTAGGAATAACAACTCCAGCTTTCTTAAGCACAGCTAGTTTATAAACTCCTCCAAAGCTAGGACAATCTTTTGAAGTAATTAAGCTTGTACCAACTCCCCAAAGATTTATTTTCGCTCCCTGTTTTTTCAAATCTTCTATTAAATATTCATCTAAATCATTAGAAGCACAGATTGTAGCATCCTTAAATCCTGCTTCATCTAACATAGTTCTAGCTTTTTTAGATAGATATGCTAAGTCTCCACTATCTAGTCGTATTCCATATTTTTTAGGCATCTTACCTTGTTCTTTTAATTCTTTAAATACTCTTATCGCATTAGGAACACCTGACTTTAAAGTATCATAAGTATCTACTAGTAAAGTTGCATTATTTGGGAAAAGTTCTGCATATTTCTTAAAAGCCTCATATTCACTATCAAAACTCATAATAAAGCTGTGAGCATGAGTACCAGCGACAGGAATGTTAAATTGTTTACCAGCTAGAATATTACTAGTTGAAGCACATCCTCCAATAACAGCAGCCCTTGCTCCATATATACCAGCATCAGGCCCTTGTGCTCTTCTAAGTCCAAACTCCATAACAGCATCACCTTTAGCCGCTTCACACACACGAGATGCTTTTGTAGCAATTAGACTTTGATGATTAATAATATTTAATATTGCTGTCTCTACAAGTTGAGCTTCTATTATAGGTGCTTCTACTTTTAATAAAGGCTCCATAGGAAACACAACAGTTCCTTCTTTAATAGCATAAATATTACCAGTAAATTTAAAGTTTTCTAAATATTTTAAAAACTCTTCATCAAAAAGTTCTAATTCTCTTAAGTACTCAATGTCATCTTTCTCAAAATGTAAATTTTTAATATAGTCAATTACTTGTTCAAGACCTGCTACAATAGCATATCCCCCATCACAAGGATTCTTACGATAAAAGACATCAAATACTACTCTTTCATCCCTTCTCATATCAAAATATCCATTCATCATAGTAAGTTCATATAAATCAGTTAATAAAGTTAAATTTTCTTCTTTCATTAAAATCATTCCCTTTCTTTTTATCAAATTATTAATATCAAATTCTAAATTTTTTTAACTAACTGAATCCCTTGCTGTTCCATAAGTAGATAAGCTGCATCCACATAGTTTTGTCTATCATTTTCTGCAAAAGTTGCAACAGCATCTTGATGTACTCTTACAATACAATCTCTATTATGTTCATCAAGGTAATTTGCAAGCCCCATAGGACCATTACATATACAAATATCAGTACAACATCCTACTATATCAAACTCTTTTATATTAGTAGCCTCCTCCATCGCTTCTCTAAAAATAGGAGCCTCCATAAAACTTGTATTATTTTTAGGTATACATATAGTATTATTAAAGAGAGTAAAAGGTTTTAATTCATCAACTACTTCCTCTTCCCCACTACCTTTAAGACAATGATAACCATTAAATCTCTTATGTTCCGTAGACTTTTTAGTATGAGTATCTTGAATAAAGATAACTAACTGTCCCTCATTATGATATTCCTTAATAAGTTCTATCTGTCTAGGTATAACTCTAGTAATAGATTTATCATGTAACACTCCTTCCTTAACAAAGCCATTAACCATATCAACAACAATTAAAGCTTTATTATAAACTTTCAAATTCTTAGTCTTCATAATCATTCCTCCTCTTATTAACTTTTCATTAATATCAAAAGCTAAGAAATAAGCAAGTAATTAAACTTGTTATTAACATTATATTAATAAGAGAATAATTTGTCAACACTTTTTAAAAAAAAAGAGAAATTTAATCTCAATATTTCTCTTTTTACATAGTATCTTCATTTAACAACCCACATTTCCTCATTGAATCATAATAAGCTTCCATACAGTCTTCTCTATAAGCAGGTGCCAAACCTTCTACTCGCCAATACATCTTATCTATTATCTGTCTAAACCATTTAGTTCTTGGTAGACTAATATTAGCTTTATTAAAAACTGTAAAATCATCTTTAGTACCTAAATATACTCCTTTATCTATTTTTTTAACATGATTATCTTCAAAAAACTTATCTATAATCTGATAACGTTCATTAATATCATAATTATGTTCTTTACATTTTTCTTCATCAAAATATATTTCCATCATCATTTTAATCAACTCCCTCTACATTAAGATGTCTTTTTTTAGCATATTCAAGAAATTGTTTTCTAGAATCATAATAAGCCTCCATACAGTCTTCCCTATAAGCAGGTGCTAACCCTTCTACTCGCCAATACATCTTATCTATTATCTCTCTAAACCATTTAGTTCTTGGTAGACTAATATTAGCTTTATTAAAAACTGTAAAATCATCTTTAGTCCCTAAATATACTCCTTTATCTATTTTTTTAACATGATTATCTTCAAAAAACTTATCTATAATCTGATAACGTTCATTAA
>CASEWH010000097.1 GCA_949291575.1 uncultured bacterium | reverse complement strand
TTACGACCCATATATATACCTCCATACATAATTTTCTGAACAAAAATATTGTACTATAGGTCAATGTATATGGGCATTATTTATTTCGGATATCCAAATTTAAATTTATATAGCTTTCGGATATCAATATTTTAATTAACAAATTTTAAAAGTTTATAGACTTAATTTAAATATTTTGATACAATATATACATAATAGGAGTGAGAGTTATGAAAGAGAAAAAAATCTTTGTGTTAGAAAGAATAGTAATGGCAATGTGTGTAATATTATTATTTATAATGGGGGTATTCACTTATGTATTTGTGTATACAGAAAATGATAAGTTCTTTAAAGAGGTAAATAATTCTAGTAAAGAAAATTATCCAGTCAGTGAAAAACAAATGAGTTTACTTGGAAGTCTGTCAAAAGATGAAACTGTAAATATAACTGCAGAAACAGCTGGTGCAATTTCAGGAAGTGATTACCGTGTATCATTGAGCGGTAATATATATTATGCAAACACTAGTACAGGAGAAAGAAGTAATAAATGGGTTGTTTTAATTCATGGTTTTATGATGAGTGGAGAATCTATGGCTAATGCTATAGGTCAAGTTTATTTAGATTATGGTTATAATATCCTTGCCCCAGATCTAAGAGGTGCTGGCAATAGTGGTGGTGAAACCGGAATGGGCTTTCTTGAATCACTAGATATATGGGATTGGTTAACTTATTTAAATACAAATTATAATGTTGATGAAGTAATAGTTCATGGTTTATCTCTTGGTGGTGCGACAACATTACAATTATGGAGTCAAAAAGATCAAGGTAGAGATTTAGAAAGTCAACATGTAGTAGGATTAATAGATGACTGTGGCTATACATCAATGACAGGCATCATTCAGGGACTATTAGGAACTGTTGAGGGAATAGATCTTTTAGCAGATGTATTGAATTTAGTAGGTGTTCAGAGCTTATATACTCTTATAGGTGAAGACAATATTAGAAACTTCTTAATTGATTCTGTAGGGGTAGGACTAAATTCAAGTAATTTCGCTAAGAATCAAGATACTTTTGCAGCAGGTAGAGTATTTAGTAATGTTCCTATACTTGTTATTCATGGAACAGATGATCCTATTGTTCCTTATTCTAATAGTACAACTGTTATAAATGAAGCTAATAATAGAGGCTTAGATGCTACCTTATGGTCAGTTGAAGGTCAAACTCATGCTTTCATAGTAGCAGGTATAGAAAAACAAGAATATCGTAACCATGTTGTAGAATTTATCAATAAAGTATCAAAAAATCCTCCTGGTAATATTGAAACTCCTTCTGGTGGTAATAATAGTACCCAAAATACATTAAACCAAGTAGTTCAACTAATAGATAGTTTATTTAATCAAATATTAGATACAATAAAACAATTCTTTTCATAAAGTTAGAAAATACCAATAATAAGATGATAAGTAGGTGATGTTTATGTTAGACAATCAGGCAGATAAAAATCAATACATAATAACAGTAATTGAAGATAATAATATTAGAAACATTGACTTAACCACTTTCAATAAATCTAAAATTAGTTTTGGAAGAGGAGAAGATAATGATATTATATTAACTTCTCCTTTAGTATCTATGAATCATGGCTATTTCATAATTCAAAATAATCAAATTGAAGTCATAGATAATCAAAGTACTAATGGTATTTTTGTTAATAATAATAAAGTCGTTGAATTGTTTTTAAAAGATGGAGATTCAATAAAAATAGATGATCCAATAGAACCATTAATTCGTGGTGTAATATTTATCTTATCTACTAATGAAAAAGTAAGCGAATGGAAACAACTTGATCTTGAAAATAAAAATATAATTACAATAGGACGTGATCAAACATCTGATATAGTAATAGATCATGTTTCTGTTTCTTTAAAACATGCAACTATCATAAATAAAAATAATAACTTTATAATAAGAGATAATAATAGTACTAATGGTATTCTAATCAATGGAATAATGTTAAAAGGAGAATGTGTCTTAAAAGATAGAGATGTTATTTTAATTGCAAATGCAAAATTAATAGTAAACAAAAATTTCCTTTTATACCAAGTAAATGATTATGGAGTTTCCCTAGATGCTATAGATATAGTTAAAACAGTTAAAGTAAAAGGAAAGAAAAAAGATATATCTCAACATGTAAGTCTATCAATAAAGCCAGGACAATTTGTTGCCTTTGTAGGTGGTAGTGGAACTGGCAAAAGTACCTTTATGAATTGTATCAGTGGTGTCTCAAGACCAACAAGTGGTTCTGTTTATATAAATGGAAATGATTTATTTAAAAACTATGCAGTTTTGAAAAATATCATTGGCTATGTTCCCCAACAAGATATAGTCTTTAATGATTTAACATTAAGAGATATGTTAAAATATGCAGCAGATTTACGAATGCCTGATGATGCATCTATAGAAGAAAAGAAAAGTAGAATTAAATCAGTTCTAGAAACAGTTGAATTAACTGGTAAAGAAGATGTAATGATAAAAAACTTATCTGGTGGACAAAGGAAAAGAGCAAGTATTGCTGTTGAATTAATAGCAGATCCAAAACTATTCTTCTTAGATGAACCAACTAGTGGTCTAGATCCTGGAACAGAACGTAGTATTATGAAAACACTACGTAAAATGGCCAATAGTGGGAAAACAATAATTTTAGTTACACATACAACACTTAATCTTAATCTTTGCGACAAGATTGCTTTTTTTGGTATAGATGGAAGGCTATGTTTTTCTGGAAAGCCAAAAGATGCATTATCATTTTTCAATGTAGATGACTTTGTAGACATTTATACTCTATTAAGTAAAGATACAGAAAAGTGGCATCAAATATTTAATAATTCAACATATAAAGATCATATAGTTAGAGATGAAACTACAAATATAATGCAAAAGAAAAACAAGAAGTCTTTTGTTAAACAATTTATTACTTTATCTAAAAGATATGCTAAGACAATTATAAATAATAAACAGCAACTATTATTATTATTGGCACAAGCTCCTATAATAGCATATCTCTTATCAATAGTAGTAACTGACGAATTATTTTCTTCTTATGACGAAACGAAAACCTTTTTATTCGCTATGGCTACTGCTTCCATTTGGTTAGGACTGCTAAACTCAATTCAAGAGATATGTAAAGAAAGAGTAACTTTAAAAAAAGAGTATATGGCTAATTTAAAGTTAACTGCATATTTATCTTCTAAAGTAGTAATTCAATGTATACTAGCTATTATTCAGTCAATTTTATTAGTTGCAACTTTTTCTTTAATTGTTGAAGTACCAGAAGAAGGAGTTTTCACATCATGGTCTTTAGAAATGATAATAGTATGCTTTGTAACAATTATTTCTGCATCTTCCATAGGATTAGTCGCCTCGTGTGTATCTAAAAATCCAAGTGTAGCGATGAGTTTCGCACCATTATTATTAGTACCCCAATTATTATTTTCCGGTATGTTATTTCCATTAGAAGATATAGGTGAAACAATCTCCAATTTTATTCTATGTAGATTTTCTGTAGAAGGATTTGGTACAATAAATAATTTGAATAATTTAACCGATTCTATTCAAAAAATAGTACCAACATATATTAGAGAGGCAGAAGATTTTTATACTTTTACTCTTGAACATCTTGCTGAAGATATAGGTATTATTCTTCTTATGATGGTAGTGCTTACAGTTGTTTGTTTCTTTATACTTAAATATCAGTTAGAAAGAAGTAAATAAAATGAAGAAGAATTTATTAAATAATTGGGAAGTAGTAGAAAAACTGGGTGAAGGTAGTAATGGAGAGGTATATAAAGCCTATAAAAAAATAGATGGTATACCTTTATACTGTGCTGTAAAACATATATCTTTATCTAAAGTAAAAGATACAGCAACAGTAATAGAAAACTTGAAAAAAGAAGCTACTATTATGCAAAAGTTAAATGGAAATAAACATATTATAAATTACTTAAATTCATATAAAGAAACAACAGACAATGGAGAAGTAGACTGCTATATTTATATGGAATTAGCAGAAGATGTTGAAAAGTATTTTGCAAGAATAAAAAATTCTGTTCCTGAAGTCTTACAAATGGGAATAGATATATGTCAAGCTTTAGAGGCCTGTCAAGATTTAAAAATTATTCATAGAGATATTAAACCAAGCAATATCTTTAGAGGAGAAGATGGTAATTTTAAGTTAGGTGATTTTGGTGCTGCTACTATATTAGGATCTAAAAATCAAATTTTTACTGGTACTTATAATTATATCGCTCCAGAAATATATCAAAAGGAACAACCTGATTTTACAAGTGATTTATATTCATTAGGATTAGTAATGTATAAACTCTTAAATCATAATAAATTACCTTTTATAGAAAATAGTTCTAATGAAAATGAAGCTATAAAAAAAAGAATGAGTGGTAAAGCTCTTCCTAGAATAAATGGTTTAAGTCCAGAAATAATGAATATATTAAACAAAGCTTGTTCTTTTGATAAAGCATCAAGATATCAGACTCCTACTGAACTGGGTCAAGCCTTAAAGAAGGCTCACTTTAATATCGTTGGTGTTAGGAAAATGTCAAAAGAAAGTTCTAATTTTGAGAAAACTGTTAGTATTCAGGAAATGAAAAAATTAGAAGAAAAAGAAAAGAAATCATTTAAACAAAAATTTAATAAAAATACATTTTCAAAATATAAAAAGCAACTAAGAATAGTATTACTTATAATTATATTACTTGCAATTATACTATTATTAACAAGGTGTAGTTTAGATAATATAAGTTGTGAAGAAGGCTATATTAGGAGATTTAATCAATGTGTAAAAGGGTATTATACTTGTGAAGAAGGTTATACTTTAAATGGTGACGAATGTGAAAAAATAACAGAAACAATTGATGCAACACCTAAATTAAATTGTGAAGAAGGTTATAGACTTGACGGACAACTTTGTATAATTAATGAGACTAAAGATGCAGAGAATGGTTATTATTGTGCAGCAGGTTATACTTTAAATGGTACTGAGTGTCAAATACCAGATGCTAAAGCTCCAGTTGTAAATGCAAATTGCCCTTCTGGCTATACTCTATATGAAGAAAAATGTATTAGCTTAGATTATAAAACAGCTACTACAAGTTACAGTTGTCCAAGTGGTTATACATTATCAAATGGAATATGTACTCATACAGAAAATAATAGTTCATATTTACAAACGAGATATACTTGTCCAGAAGGAGGCAGTTTAGAAAATAATCAATGTCATATTGAAAAAGATCCTACTTCATCTTGGGGTTACTATAATAGATGTGAGTATGGTTATCAATATAGTTATTCTGATAGAAAATGTCATAGATATTATAGTCCTACGACAACTAGATATTGTGAAAAAGGTGTTTTAAATGGCTCTACTTGCGTTGTAACTACTACAACTGTCGCTACTATAAGCTATAAATGTCCATCTGGTTATGATTTATATGGTAACCAGTGTGCCAAAACTTTAGCACAAGCTCCTAATATAACGTATACTTGTGATACAGGTTATACATTGAATGATAACGTCTGTTCTAGAGTTATATCAGTACCTGCTAAATATGGATACCACTGTGAAACAGGTTATAGTTTATCTGGAACTAAATGTGTTATTAATAATAGAGTTGAACCAACTATAGAATATCAATGTATAAATGGCTATACCTTACGTGATAATAAATGCGTGAGATTAGAAGTTGAAGATGCAACTCCTCATTATGAAGATGAAGAAACTGATAATAATTAATTATTATCAGTTTTATAACGTATTGCCAAAATTATCCCATATATAGTATAATATAGCAAAAAAAAGTGGGGGATAACATGAAAGTAAAAGAAAAGAGCATGTATCATTATCATAGACTAGGACTTTATGATGATATATGGCAAGTAGGGAATGAATTTGTAGTAGATAATAATTTTAATTCTTATTGTGGTAGTATTGTTGATCAATTTAGTACTGCTGTAAAATGTGAAAATGGCATATTTTCTTTAGAAAAAATTATAGATGAATATTTAGATGATATCGGTGTAGAAGATGTTGATTTAAAGACTATTACAAATCTATTAAAAGCTTCAAGTGCTATTATAACAAAAGCTAATATGTATAGTAGAGAATCAATGTTAGAACAATATAGAAAAGAAAATAATCCTAATTTACCTAGTAGATTACACTCTATTTGGTTAGCAGATAAAGAAAGTCTAAATTTTTGGAAAGAACAGTTAGAAAAAAGGAAAAAAATAGTTTTATATAGAGTATCAGTAACAGGTAATTTGTTTAAATCAAGTGATAGTTTTATTCCAAATGATGAGTTAACTGCTAAAGAAATGTATGAAGAATCTTCTAAGTATTGGAATCCTGTGTTTAGTGAAGAAGATTTGTGTAAAGCCGAGTATTTATTCCAAGGTAAGGTAAAAGTTTTAGAGAAAATAAATAAATAATGATGTATAATCAGTATATAAGGATGTGATTAAATGGTAACACCTAATAATTTTAAAGATTATGAACTGCTAGATGCTTCAAATGGTGAAAAGTTAGAACGTTGGGGTAAATATATTTTACTTAGACCTGATCCTACTGTTATTTGGGACAATGGTAATTTATTGGAAAAATATAAAGGTAAAATAGATGCAGTATATTATCGTTCTAATAAAGGAGGAGGACACTGGGAAAATTTTAGAAAGATTCCTAGTACTTGGACTATTAATTATAAAGATTTAACTTTTAATATTAAGCAAATGGGCTTTAAACATACTGGTATATTTCCAGAACAAGCGATTAATTGGGAGTATATGATGAATAAAATATCTAAATCTAAAAGACATATTAAAGTCTTAAATCTTTTTGGTTATACTGGAGCAGCCTCAGTCGCTTGTTTAAAAGCAGGAGCATCAGTTACTCATGTAGATTCATCAAAGGGTATGGTAGAAGTTTGTAAAGAAAATGTAATATCATCAGGACTTAAAGATAAACCTATTCGTTATTTAGTAGATGATGTTGTTAAATTCGTTAAAAGAGAAATTAGACGTGGAAATAAGTATGATGCTATTGTTATGGATCCTCCTAGTTATGGAAGAGGTGCTAATGGAGAAGTTTGGGATATAGAAAAAGATTTATCTAATCTAGTTAATCTATGTCTTGAAATATTAAGTGATAAGCCCTTATTCTTTATCATTAACTCTTATACAACAGGACTATCTAAAACATCTTTAGAGAATCTATTACTTACAACAATAAATAAAAAATATAAAGGAGTTGCTAGTAGTAGTGAAATAGGTCTTAAAATTACAAATAATAACTTAATACTACCTTGTGGTATTTATGGAAGATGGGAAAGTTATGATTAATGTTTTATATGAAGATAATCATTTATTAGTAGTAGAGAAAAAAGTAGGGGTGTTAAGTCAAAGTGATGGGACTAATACTCCTGATATGTTAACTATTTTAAAAGAGTATATTAAAGAAAAATACAATAAACCTGGTAATGTCTATTTAGGACTAGTTCATCGTCTTGATAAAAATGTTGGTGGTGTTATGGTTTTTGCTAAGACTAGTAAAGCAGCAAGAAGATTATCAGAGACTATTAGAAATAGAGAATTTAAAAAGACTTATCTTGCTGTTTGTAAGGGAATATTAGATAGTGATGGTAAATATCAAGATTATTTAAAAAGAGAAGAATATAGAAGCGTTGTTAGTAATAGTAAAGATGGTAAACTTGCTAGTCTTAACTATCAAGTCCTTGCTACTAAAGATAATAATACCCTTGTCAAAATAAATCTAGAAACAGGACGTCATCATCAAATAAGAGTACAATTT
>CASEWH010000096.1 GCA_949291575.1 uncultured bacterium | reverse complement strand
TGCTTTTTCATATCTTTCTCTCCTTCCAACTATAATTATACGAAGAATTCCTTTAGTTTACAAGCTTTTACAAAATATTTTAATGAAATTTTTGTGAATTTTATAATTTATGAAAAAAGGCTTTAAATAATTTCTTAGAATATTTATCTTCTAAGTTAGATTCAGGATGCCACTGTACTCCTATTATAAATTTCTTATCTTTAAGTTCAACACCTTCTATTAATCCATCACTACTTCTAGCACTAACTAAAGTATTATCCAGTTCTGGAACATGATAACTATGTCTAGAATTAACCCATATTTTTTCCTCGCCTAAAATAGAATAAAGTTTACTATTCTTATCAATTATAACAGAATGAACATAATCCTTATTAGGTTCTAAATGATTAATAAAAGTATTATTTTTTATAGTATTGTCATAAGCCATTCTCTTTTCACCACTTAATACTTTACTTAAAGCTTGCATTCCTAAACATATTGCAAGTAAAGGTTTATCCCTCTTAATAGCATAACCAATAACTACTTCATCAATCCTGTACCAAGTATCCCCTCCAGGTAAAATAAAACCATCGCACAAACTAAGAACACTCTCTAAATCTTTAATATCTTCTTCACTATAAAGATTTTTACAAGACAAGTCACCTTTATCAACAGGTAATAGTAATATAGGAATACCATCAAACTTAGTAACAGCAAGTCTAATTTCTTCCACGCAAATAATATTAGACTCTTCACTATATAACCTTCCCACTATTCCAATAATAGGTTTAATAAAACACCACCTCAAAATAAGATATGAAAAAAGATAAGAATATTTAACTCTTATCTCAATTATTTATATATAATTATACTAGTAAAATAAACTATATACTAAATTATAAATATTTGAATTTGCATCCATTACAATCGTTTCATCAGATATTTCTACCATTAAATCATAAGAAGTAAATATTTTAAATGTATTTTTTAATATTTCTTGAATAGTACTATTAATAGATAATATATCTTTGACATATAACACGAACTGTGATATATTATCAACATACAAAGAAGAAACACTTTTTGGATATTGAATCCAGATATTTACTTCTTTTATAGAACTCGTACCGCTATTCGTTTTGGCCGTTAGTATGGGGCTTTGCACATCATACATAGTGGCAGAGTTCTTTTTTTGTATATACATAGTCTGCACTTCTAAATTATGATGTTTATCTGAAACATAATTAACAACACAATAATTATTTTAATCCATTTTTTAAACGTTAAAACAGGTTTACCAGATTCATAATTCAAAGATGAAGAAACACAATCAAATTCACTTATGACTTTAGGAATTTTCTCAAAATCATCTTCTGTTATTGCAATTTGTCCTCTCTTACTTTCAATATCAGAATTGCCATGATGTTTTAAAATATGTTTTACTGTATCTGCCTTTAAAGAAACATTATAGTTTTCTACATTAATACCAGTTTTAGATTTAATTACTTCTGCAAGAGCAGAAGTAATTTTACCTAAATAAATTTTAGCATTAGTAGCTTTATTCACATTATCTTTAACAAATCTCTTAATATCTGATAGTTTTCTAATTATCTTAATCTTGTTACTCTCAATATTAAAATCTCTTTATCAGTATATTTCTTTAAACTAATAGTAACACCTACTTATCAATAGGTTTCATTGTAGGGAATAATATTACATCACGAATACTCTCTTGTTCAGTAAAGAACATTACAAGTCTATCTATTCCATAACCAATACCACCAGCAGGAGGCATACCATATTCTAAGGCTTCAATAAAGTCCATATCAATATCATTCGCTTCTACATTACCTAAATCTTTTTCTTTTAATTGTTCACGGAATCTATCTAACTGATCATCTGGATCATTTAACTCAGTATAAGCATTAGCCATTTCTCTACCAGCAATAAATAGTTCAAATCTATCAACAAATCTAGAATCATCTTTATTTTTCTTAGTAAGTGGAGAAATCTCTACTGGATGTCCATATAAGAAAGTTGGTTGAATTAAAGTTTCTTCTACATATTTTTCAAAGAAAAGATTAATAATATGACCTACTGATTTTTCATGTTCTTGAACTTCAATATTATGTTCTTTTGCAAGTTCTAATGCTTCATCAACAGTCATTTCTTTTTTAAAGTCAATACCAGTAACTTCTTTAATTGCATCAACCATACTAATTCTCTTCCATGGCCCTTTTACACTAATATCTTGATTATTCCAATGATAATCAGTCTTACCAATAACATTCTCGGCAATATTAACAAACATCTTTTCTGTTAAATCCATCATACCTTCTAAATCAGAATAAGCTTGATATACTTCCATCATAGTAAATTCAGGATTATGTCTAGTATCCATTCCTTCATTTCTAAAGACACGTCCTACCTCATAAACTCTTTCCATACCACCAACTAAAAGTCTTTTTAAAGGTAATTCTAAAGCTATTCTAAGGTACATATCTAAATCTTGACTATTATGATGAGTAATAAATGGACGGGCAGAAGCTCCTGTTAATAATGTTGATAAAACAGGTGTCTCCACTTCAACGAAACCTCTATTATCTAAAAAGTTTTGAATAGAACGAATAATCTTAGGTCTTAAGAAAGCAACACGTCTAGACTCATCATTCATCATTAAATCAACATAACGTCTTCTATATCTTTCTTCAACATCAGTAAGACCATGGAACTTTTCAGGAAGAGGTCTTAAAGCTTTAACTAAAGGAGTATACTCTAAACATTTAATAGTAACTTCTCCAGTTCTAGTCTTCATAACCTTACCATAAACACCAACTATATCTCCAATATCAGCACTCTTGAATAAGGTATAGATATCTTCTCCTACATCGTTAATAGAAATATATACTTGAATAGAACCACTCTTATCTTTAATAGAGAAAAATGAAGCTTTACCCATCTTTCTAATAAACATAATTCTACCAGCTACTTTAACTGTATCAGTCATATTTTCAAATTCATCATGATCAACAGTAGCATATTTTTCTTTAACATCATTAGCATAATCTTCTCTATCATAACGACTACCAAATGGATCATACCCTAATTTTCTTAAATTCTCTGCTTTCTCTCTTCTAACTAATTCTTGTTCTGTTAATTTTCGCTCGTACATAAAACATCCTCCTTCACTGTATCGGCCATAACAACTTCGGTATGAACAACTTTGTCATGTAATCCTTGAGCATTCTTAGTAAATGCTATCATTATTAAACTAATAATAAGTACTAAATACTGAACACTACTAAGTAAACTACTCATACTTAAATACAAATCTTTACTTAAAAAAAGTACTAAAGCAATTGTAATAATATTAACTAAAATACTATTATTAATCATACTTCTAATAAGTAAATCATTCATAGAAAGTTCTTTATCATTAGTTTTCTTAATTTTTATTTTCATTAACTTCTTACCAAAAGTCTGCCCATTATTATAGCATGGATAAACAACATAGTAAAGTAAACTTATAACAACACCAACAATAGATATAATAACAGTCTGTTTAGATATATCATATCCTAAGTCAATCATCTGATTAACATATTCTTCCATAGGAACATTTCCCGCAACATAATCCTCTAAAACTCTATTTTGTTCTTCATAAAGTTTAGTAGCAGTATCATTCATAGGAATAAACATTGTAATAAGTGAAGTAATCATACTAAGTAGTACTAAATCTATTAGAAAAGCAAGTACTCTTTGACTAAACATCGCTTTAATATCAGGACTCTTTTTAACTTTATTTTCTTCTTTTATTTTTTCTTCATCATCTTTGATTTTATCATAAACATTTTTCTTCTTCATAAACTTCCTCCTTAAACTCTTCTAATACTTGTAGTATATCATATAATTTAGTCATTTTATAAATTTTATTTTTAATTTCATTACTTCCTTTAACACCCTTTAAGTACCATCCTACATGACTTCTTATTTCTAAAACTGCTTGTCTTTCACTTTTTAAATCTACTAACATCTTTAAATGCTTTATACACATATCTATTTTATCAATAGTTGTAGGTTGTGTATAAGGCTTACCTTCTAAGTAAAGAACTGTATTTCTAATAAGCCAAGGATTACCTAAAGCCGCTCTACCTATCATTACAGCATCACACTCTGTAAAGTCTAGCATCTCCTTAGCTTTCTCTGGACTAGTAACATCACCATTACCAATTACTGGAATTTTAACACTATTTTTGACATCTCTGATTATATTCCAATCAGCTTTACCAGAATAACCTTGACTTCTAGTTCTACCATGTATGCAAATTGCACTAGCGCCTGCTTCTTCACACACTCTAGCAATCTCCACTGCATTTATATGATTAAAGTCCCATCCACTACGTATTTTAACAGTAACAGGACATTTAACAGCTTTTACAACTGCACTAACTATTTCTTTTACCTTACTAGGATCTTTAAGTAAAGCACTTCCTGCTTGTGCTCTTAAAGCCACTTTAGGAACAGGACATCCCATATTAATATCAATAATATCAGGTTTCATATTTTCTTCAATATATTTAGCTGAGTATACAAAACTATCTACATCACTACCAAATATCTGTTGCGTAATAGGACGTTCAACATCTTCCATATAAAGCATATCAATAGTCTTCTTATTATCATAACATATCGCTTTATCACTAACCATTTCAGCATAGATAAGACCACAGCCCATTTCTTTAACTATTTTACGATATGCACTATTACAAATACCTGCCATAGGAGCAAGTACAACTCTATTATCTATTTCTACATTACCTATTTTCCACATAAAATCACCTAACACTTGCAAAATATAAACTTTTATGCTACTATGAATATGTAAAAGAAATTTACATAAACTATTAAGGGAACGTTCAACATTGCCTTGTTGAATGTCTACCGCATTATTTATTTTTTAGTGATAGACATTTGGTCTTTAAAAAGATCAAGTGTCATTTTTTTATTACTATTATCAATATGATAACTAGAGATAAAATGATAGAAATATGCTTAAGTACTTTTAATACAAAGAAACGTTTATTCATATCTATCAAACCTCCTCTCCAAAGATTAGAGGTAGACACTCAACTGTTGAAGTTCCCTTAAGCATATTATATACTAAAGACAATTTTGATACAAGCATTTTCTCAAATTAGATACTTATTTTGTTACTATCTTATCTTCTTTTAACAAATCTCTAATCTCTTCAAGTAACACTACTTGTTCATCTTTTTTCTTCTCTTCCTTCTTATGTTCTATTCCTAACTTCTTATCTGCTCTATCTCTAATATTAGTAACAATCTTAACCATTACAAAGATAGAAACAGCAATTATTAAAAAGTCTACGATACTCTGTATAAAAGAACCATACATAATAGAAGCATCACCTATTTTTATAGATAAACCACTAAAGTCAAGTCCTCCTAATATAACCCCAAGTAAAGGCATAAATATATCATCTACTAAACTACTAACTATTTTAGAAAAAGCACCTCCAATAATAACACCAATAGCCATATCTAAAACAGCACCTCTACTTATAAACTTTCTAAACTCTCCTATTTCTTTTTCAACTGCCTTCTTTGCTTTCACTACAACTACCTCCATCTTTTTCCACAATTATGTGGATAAATACACTTATATAATAATGAAAAAAGAACTATTTTTCAAGTTCTTTTATTAGTTCAGCTTTATTCATCTTAGAGTATCCTTTAACTCCTTTTTCTTTAGCAAGTTCTTTTAACTTAGTTAAACTCATTTTCTCATAGTTAGTTTCCTCTTCTTCAGAAGGCATCTCACCATGTTCTACTAAGTAATCAATTTGTTCTTTAGTTAAAGTCTCATACTCTAATAATGTCTTAGCAAGTAAATCAAGTAAATCTCTATTTTCTTTAATTATTCTAGTAGCTTCATCATAACATTTATCAATAATCTTTCTCATTTCTTGATCTATTTCATGAGCTACTTCATTAGAGAAGTTACGAGTCTTAGCATAATCTCTACCTAAGAAAGCACTACCTTCTCTTTCTTCTAATTGCATAGGTCCTAAATCACTCATACCATATTCAGTAACCATAGCTCTTGCTATCTTAGTAGCTTTCTCAAAGTCATTTTGCGCACCAGTTGTAACTTCACCAAATACTACTTCTTCACTAACACGTCCTGCAAGTAAACCTGTAATTTCTTCAAGTAAATCAGTTTTAGTCTTACAAATCTTCTCTTCACTAGGAATCATCATATTATATCCACCAGCAGAACCACGTGGAATAATAGTAACTTTTTGAACATCATTAGCACCTTTTAACTTAATACCAACAACAGCATGACCTGATTCATGATATGCAACTAACTTACGGTCATTCTCACTTCTTTTAGCACTATTCTTAGCAGGTCCCATTAATACTCTATCACTTGCTTCATCAATCTCACTCATAGTAATAGCATCTTTATTACGTCTAACCGCAAGAAGTGCAGCTTCATTAAGTAAGTTTTCAAGGTCTGCACCAGAATATCCTGGAGTTCTCTTAGCAAGAGCAGGAATATTAACACCAGGTGCTAACACTTTATTACGAGCATGAACTTTAAGTATTTCTTCACGCCCCTTAACATCAGGTAAATTAACAGTAACTTGTCTATCAAATCTACCTGGACGAAGAAGTGCAGGGTCAAGTACATCAGGTCTATTAGTAGCAGCGATAATAATGATACCTTCATTTTCACCAAATCCATCCATCTCAGTAAGTAATTGGTTTAATGTTTGTTCTCTCTCATCATGTCCTCCACCAATTCCAGTACCTCTTTGACGTCCTACTGCATCTATCTCATCAATAAAGATAAGACAAGGAGCAGTTCTCTTAGCTTGTTGGAACATATCACGAACACGACTAGCACCAACACCTACAAATAACTCAACAAAATCAGAACCACTAATATAATAGAAAGGAACATTCGCTTCTCCTGCAACTGCACGAGCAAGTAATGTTTTACCAGTTCCTGGAGGACCATATAAAAGTACTCCCTTAGGAATTCTAGCACCTAACTTTTGGAACTTCTTAGGATTCTTTAAGAAATCAATTAATTCCTTAACTTCTTCTTTCTCTTCATTAAGTCCTGCTACATCTTTAAATGTAACTTTATTTTTCTCACTAGATAACTTAGCTTTACTCTTTCCAAAGTCAAGAGAATTCTTACCTCCACCCATTTGTTTAGTTAAAAACCAAAAACAAATAAAGGCAAGTATTGCAATAGGTAAAATATTAACTAAAACAAGCAATAATGTACTAGACTCAGGATCAGCAGTACTATTAAATTCAAAATCATCAGCTTCACTAGCTTCCACTAACTTTTTCATTACTTGATCAGATAGAGGAACTCTAACAAAGAAACTCTCATTCTCAGCATAATCATCCATTGTACCAGTAATCTCATAAATCTGTGCTCTTTCTCTAGGTGTTACTGTAATCTCCTCTACTTCTTTATCTTCCAAACTAGTCATAAACTCATTATAAGTTAAAACATTAACTTTCTGATTAGCAACACTAACAAAGTATATAACTCCAAGCATTACTAGAAGTAAAAAGACATATGGAAGTAAACCTTTTTTAACTACTTTTTTATTTACATTCACAAAAAATCTCTCCTTTTCTACTCATATCTCAGTATTATATCATAAAATTCACTATTAGTCTTATCAAATTTAGATTTTTTTAAACCTGGCACAAAAACTATATGTCCACGACTATCAACAACTATAGGCCATAAGTCTCTATCTGAAGCAGGAATCTTACTATCTATAAAGATATCTTTTATTTTTTTATGTCCTCCTCCCTTAATAGCCATAACATCTCCAAACTTTCTAGTTCTAACTATTAAAGGTAAAGTTACTTCCTTACTAGATAGTTTAATTATATTATTACTATTTCCTTTAACTGAATCTAATAATTCTAATTTATGACCATTAGGAAGCATTACATCCTTACTAATTTCTATTTCATAACTACTAAGTAAAGTAGGATTTCTTCTAATAGATAAAGTATTATAACACTTTATAACTTCAACGTCATTAGGTAAATTAACTTTAGCATTACTTTTTTTACTATTAATAAGACTTTCTATTAAATCTAAATGTTTATCATTTATTAACATTAAATCATCTTGATAAAAGCTAGATATAAACTTTTCTAATATAATTCTTTTTATAAAATTATTAATCTCTAGGTATTTATCTATATAAAGTTTATTATCTTTAACTACTTTATTAATCGCTTTACTAGCTTCCTCTTCTATAAATAAATCCGCTTCATTTAACACATTACTAAACTTTAAATATTTCTTATGAATATCTTTATCTTCACTCTTTAAGAAAGGTATAACTTCTTTACGATATCTATTTCTCGTATAAACACTACTAAAATTACTCTTATCAACTGCATAAGGTATTTTATTCTTATGACAATAATCTAAAAGTTCATCTTTAGTTAAACCAATAAAAGGTCTATAAATGTAATAACCATCCATTTTTACTAATTTTTTAAAGCCACTATACCCTCTTAAAGTAGAACCTCTAGCAATTCTCATAAGTATTGTTTCCATCAAATCATCACCATGATGTGCCGTAAAAAGATATTTAGCATTATACTTCTTAACTACATCATCAAAAAACTGATATCTAATATTTCTCGCTTCATTATGAAAGTTATCATCACCATAACCATTTATTTTCATATATTCAAAAATTACATTATTCTTTTTACAAAACCCTTCTAAATCTTCTTTCTCTTTAGCACTCTCATGTCTTTTATCATGATTAACATGAGCACAAACTAACACTACATCATGACTCTTCCTATATTCTAAAAGTGTCTTAAATAAAGCCATAGAATCAGGCCCATAACTACACGCAAAGACTAAAAAATCCCCATCTTTAACTTCTATATCTTTATATAAATCCAAAACATTCATACACATACTTACTGATTACTCACTTTCCTCTTCATCATCTTCAGGTATTTTTAAAATATATTCCCCATCTTTAGAATAAAAATATTTTTCTCTTGCATATCTTGCAATATAATCAGAATCTTGAAGTTTATTAACATCAGACTCCAACTCTTCTTCTTTATCTTTTAAAGAAGCAAGTTCTTTTTTCAACTCTCCTTTTTCTTGATATTTACTATATATCATAGTCCAATATCTAAAAATTGTAAACGTAGTAAAAATAATAACAGCAAAAGAAACACCAAGTAATAGTACTGGACCTAATTTTTTCTTCTTTTTTCTACTTTTTGCCATTAAAATTTCACCTACTTTCCTAACATATATTATAATATTATAAAAAAACTAGTTCAATATTAACTAGTTACTTTTTACACTTTTGGTCATCTTTTTTAATTTTTTTCTTGACTTCAGGCATCTTTAATAGTTTTCTAAACCTCTTACTAAAATCAAAGAACAAGGAAAAACCAAATATTATAAACAAATAGAAATATGGATGAATAATTGCATTATTTATTTTTCTCATAACAAGAAAATAAATAAGTACCAAATCTAAAACAAATATAATATTAAAGAAAATCTTAATGCTTTTTTTCTTATAGAAAAGCAAGTTATAATTAAAATTATATAAGACCGATAAAATTCCCCCATATATAAAAGAGAAAATTAAAGCTACTACTTGTTCAGATAAACTCATCATCTAAACAATCTATTAAAGACACTAGAACCGTCTTTTTCTTTTTTACCATTATTTTCATCCATATAAGAAAAACCTTTTATCAAACCTTTAATAGAAACATTACCTGCTAAAGTATCTAATTTAACAAGCTCTAAATCTTCACCTTTAACAACTAAAAATCCCATAACTGTTTCAAGTAAAAACTCTTCACTATCAAAGTTTTCTATTTTCTTAACTCCAGTAATAAGTAAGTTCTTTCTTTCTGTAATAGTAATACTATGATTATAATTATTAATAATTGCTTCCTTAGTTTCCATATCATCACCTAATAAATGATATGCAAAAAAAATATAAATATGAAAAAAAGAAGAATTAATCTTCTTTAGTATCTTCATCTTTAATGTTATTGTAAGCTTCAATAATTTTATCTTGAAACATTGCTCTAACTTCTGGATTAATTGGATGTGCAATATCACGATATCCTCCAGCTTGAGTCTTTCTACTAGGCATAGCAATAAAAAGTCCATTATCACCTTCAATGATTCTAATATCATGAACAGCAAAAGAATCATCTAGCAATACAGATGCAATACCTTTCATACGACTTCCTTCTTTTTCAATTTTACGTACATTTACAGATGTAATTTTCATATGTAACCTCCTAATACTAAGTCTTATAAGTCAATTCTATACCAGTTAACTAACTTTTGCAAGATATTTTTAAAACATTGTCAATTACTTTACTAATATATGCATCTATTTAAGTATCTCTAAACTAGAAGTAATTAAATCACTATAAGAAAAAGATTTAATATTATTATCATCAACTAATTTAACTACAAATATAGAGTGATATGTCTCTATTATTTCCCCATCAAACTCTACTATTTGATTTCTACTACCATTAAATTTAAAATGAAGTATCTTTCCTTCTTGAGACTTAACCTCATCTCTTACTTTATCAACATTCATCTAGGATACCCCCACATACATAACACCATTAGTAATAATACCACCCATACCATCACTACCATAGTGAGTTTTAGATAAAAGATTTATTAAATCAATTTCTTTATTCTTAGGAGATAATGCTACAGCACTTGCTATTATAGCAGGGTCCAGTGCATGAATATTAATCCTCTTAGGACTAGAAGCAAAGTTAGCACCCGCTTTAATTAAATCTTCATAAAAAGACTGACATGCTCCTGCTATTATAATGAGTTTATCTTGATTTCTTTCATACTCTCTAGCTTTAACAGTTGCCTTAACAAAATTATTAGAATTCTGATAACTAGACAAATTATTCTTATCTTTGTTTTTCTTAAAAGAATCATGTCCTGTAATAACTAAAATATCTGGTTTATACTCTTTTAAACAAGAAGTAATATCTCTTTCAAATCTTTCTTCATCCAAATTAACACCATAAGCTTCTAAATGCATATCTTTATAAAAATCTATACATCTTTTCAAATAATCCTTATCCCCATCAATATGTAAAATCTTTCCCGGCAAATAAAAGTATTCACTTCTATCTAAATTTAACATATCTTTAATCTTTAAAGCATCATTACGGTCTTTATTATTATCATAATTTACTAAAGTCTTTTCTAAATCATCTAAACTACTATCAGCATAAAGTCTAACATCTATTCCTTTTAAATAAGCTATATCATCTTTAATATCAATAATTGTAAATATTATATCGTTATTATAAGAATTCCTAGTTACAACATCACCTATTTTAAACATAAAATTCACCCATTAAATTATATGTTTAAAAGAAATAATTATGATTTATATAAAGTATTAGCCATCTCAACAAATATTTTATAATCTAAAGCCTCAGCTCTCACATTCAAATCATAGCCATATTTATTTAAAACACTCTCTATTAATTCTAAATCATATTTCTTTAAATTATTTCTTAAAGTCTTTCTCCTAAACTGAAAACTATCATGAACAAGTTTTATAAAAAAGTCTTTATCTACTAACTCTTCAAGCATCTCTTTTCTACTAAAAGACACAACAATACTATCTACATTAGGTCTAGGATAAAACTGATTTCTATCAACAACAAATTCTTTTCTCACATCAAAAAAATAATTAAGAATAACAGTAAGAGCCCCATAATCTTTTGTAGATACTTTACTACAAAATCTATCCCCAACCTCTTTTTGAACCATCATTACAATTTTTTCAAAAGCTAAATTACTATCAATCAATTTAAAAAGTATAGGAGTAGTTATATAGTATGGTACATTACTAACAAAATAAATATTATTATAAGAATATTCCCTCACATCTAAAGCAATATCTGCCTTAAGAAAATCAGAAAATAAGACTTTTACATTATTATAATCCTTAAGTCTAACAGAAAGAATATCTTCTAAATTATTATCTATTTCATAAGCCAAAATATTGCTATCTTTATATAGTTCTGCTAAAGCAACAGTTAAATTACCACTACCAGGACCTACTTCTATAATTAAAGACTCTGGTTTAACTAAAGCAACTTTAGCAATCTTATCGATAATAGCTTTATTCTGTAAAAAATTTTGCCCAAACTTTTTCTTAAATTTAAACTCTTCCACAAAACTCACTTCCTTTAATTTTACTTATTATTTAGATTATATTAAGAGTTAAAATAATTGTAAAGAAAAAAGTCTAAGCTTTCTTTAATTCCTTAGACTTTTCTACATTTTTATCTTTTTCTCTAAACATAAATAAAATATTAGCAATTGATAAACCGTATAACATGATATTTATATAAGCAATAAAATTATCAAAAAAATTAAAATCAACACCATATCCATATTTTTCATTAAGAACCATATTAGTATCAAAAACGGCTCTTAAAGCTACACACACAATTGTTGCTAAAACCAAACAACAAGTTAAATTGTAAAATATATTTTCATTAACACCTTTCTGTTTAAAAATCATATTAACTATAAACAAAATTAATAAAAGTACAAAAGGAATTAATTCTGGTAAAATTGACATCATATTTTTTTCAAGTCTTACATTCATCCTAATAAAAACAAACAAAGTCAAACCCAAAGCTGCTATTAAAAGAAGAAACTTAAGTCCATAAAATAATCCATTAAATATTTTTTTCATAGTCTAACCTCCTTGTACCACATTTCTATACCAATATGAAATTTCAACAAGTAAATCAAGAGAATTCTGATAACTATTCATAACATCTGAATAACTATCATCAACTAAATTAAAGAAATTAGCTTTATTAGTTTCTGTACTGAAATAATAATGATCAGAATTTTCAATATTACTTTGAACATAATTAGTAGAATCAAGCAAAGTATCTAAATTAAGTTCTACATAAGGTTTTATAGTATTAAAATCCGGTAACATCGCCACAGTATCAGTATTAAACATAGATTTAACCTGCATAACTAAACAGTCATTTAATATTTTATTTTTAAAATCCAAAGTGAAATTATAACTATCCTTAATACCTATCTCATCTAACTCAAAATATTTCATCATATCTTCACTTTCTAATATCTCAAGACAATCCTGTAATTTTAATTGAACAGTATTAAGTCCATAAATATTAAGAGAACCAGTATAAGTAGATTGATTATAAACACTTATATTATTTCTTATAGTCTCAATCTTACTTTCTACAGTTGCCTTATTAGTATCATTATAAGAACTAACATCAACAATCTCTGATAACTCCTGCATATGATAAAAGTTAATAAAAAGTAAAAAGAATGAAAGACCAAAAACTAAACCCGTAATAGTATAAGCAAAAACATTAGCATATTCTAAAAGAACCTTTTTCATACATTCTCATCCTCCATTTGTATATTAATATTAAAATGATAATATTTATTCTGCCAATCAGTATTTTGAAAAGACTCCCCTACATAAATACGCAACTGATAATTATTAACTTGTGAAGATGCTATATTTCTAGTATCTAAGATATTATTTTTAATCTCACTCAAATTACCGACTTTAATAACATTACCATTTAAAGATAATTGATATCTTAACTGATTTCTTGAAAGTAACTCTTTATTAGTATAATTTACATCATCACTAATAACACCATCTTCTAACAAAACATTATAAGTAGTATCATTAGCACTATTATTCTCAACCTTAAATTCATAAGGAGTAATAGTCTTAGCAGTCTCATCATCCAAAGGAATCAAGCCACTTTCATCTATTACATTGTTATCACCGAGTTGAACATTAACAGAATTTACATTACTACCAGTAGTAGAATCATTATAGAAAAATCTATACCATAATATCGAAGTAGTAAAAATAAAAGCAAATAAAGCAACACCTGCCAAAAGTAACAAAACTATTTTTTTCATTTTTTAAACCTTCCTTCTTTTTCTTTCTTAATCCTTTTATTTTTAGTATTTTCCTTTTTATTATCAATCTTCTTAGTGTTATCCTCTTTAGATCTTAAAGTTTTAACCAATTTATATACATCATAACCTATAATCATAACGGCAGGAACAATAATAATAGCAACCCATCCTAAAATAGAACTAAGATAATATTGAATATAACCTATTTTAGGAATCCTAAATAAAACCCTACCATAAATTTCATCAAAACTAATTCTCGAAGAATCTTGAGTATTATTATTATCTCCTTTAGTAGTGTAAAGATACTCACCACTAGTTGTCTTTTCAATATCAACAATTCTATGTGTAACTAAAACTCCAGAATATCTATAATCAGTAGAATTAAATGTTATAATATCCCCTTTCTCTAAATCTTCAGGACTATTTACCCTCATAGTAACTACAACATCTAATACATTAATAGCAGGAACCATAGAAGGACTAACTATTGTATAAGCAGAAAAAAGGTCTTTTTTGTTCTTTCCAGATTTTAAATTATATTGTTTATCAATAAAATTAACTACAAATACTAAGAAAACAATTATCATTATTAAGCAAATAGAATACATGAGTACTGTCGTAATAAAATGTAATATTTTCTTAAGCGTAGTCAACCAATCTTTATTATTTTTTTTCATCGAGTTATCACCCACTTATTATTCTAAAGTATATAATAGCACAACTTTAAAAAAAGAAAAAGTCATAAAAAGAGAATTACTCTGATAAATCTACTTTTGCTTTAATAGAAACTCTAACACCAAAACTTTTTTCTAAATTATCTAAAATAGTATTAGCATCCACCCACATTCTTAAACGATAATTAACAGTTGAACTTTCAGAAATAGTACCACTATCTAATAACATTGTACCTGCCATTGTTCCTAAATCAGTACTCTCTCTAAGTGGAGTAAAATGAGTAGGAGCCATTACTTCTTGATATGAATTATCAACTTTCTTTTCTAAATACAATTTAACTTCATTATTATCCAAAGTGGAAGAAGACTCTTTCTCTGCTGCAACTTCATAATTAGCAACAACGTTACCTTGTAAAGATGCCTCAACCGTAAAATCAAAATATTGATCTTCATTAGTTAATGTTTTTCCAACTTCATCAGCCATAGGATAAGCATTTGTAATATTTATTCCATTAGTATCCTCAGTATAATTTAAATAAATATTACCTGTACTAATTGTGTTTATACTTTTATTTTCTTTTGTATAAGTAAAAGTAGCAACAGAAACACCTATTACCATAATAATAAAAATAAGTAAACAAATAATACTAATAAATATTTTATTATTTGATTCTTTTTTTATAACTTCATCATTATAATTTTGATTATTCATAATTAACTCTCCCTCGTATTCTAAAATAATTGTATCACACTAACTTTTTTAGGTAAAGAAAAAAGTACAGACAAACTGTACTATATTATTCTATTCAACTACACTACCATAAACATTTACACGTAATTTATAAGTTTGACTAAAATCAGGAAGAACATAATCACTAGCAACCCACATTCTTAAACGATAATTACGTGCTTCAGTTTGACTAAAAGTACTATTAAGTAAAACAAACTGACCGTCCGGTGCTCCTGCTGCATTCTGAGAAGTAATCTGCAACTCTGAAATTTTAGTAGGTTCTAATACTTGAGATTCATTTCCACTATTTAAACTAGTTAAATATACTTTTACAGCATTATCTGGTAAAGTACTATCTGCTTCCTTAGTAGCAGTAACAACATAATCAATTATAGTGTTTCCACCAATAGTTGCATTAACAGTAAAATCGAAGTATTGATTTACATCATTTAAACTTCTACCAATATCATCTGTCATAGGATATGCATCAGTTAAATTAATACCATTAGTATTTTCAATATATCTCATCGTTATAGTACCTGTTGTAACTCTATTAACTTTTTCCCCAGTTTTAGAATAAAAAACAGCAGCATAACTTACTCCAATAACAGCTAGAATTAAAACAATAACGCAAATAATAATTAAAACTACTGACTTAGAGTTAGAATCTTTATTAATATTTTTATTTTCCATAAACAAGCCTCCTACAATAAAAATATATCACATATATAAAAGTTTAGCAAGAAAAGAAAAAAGTGTTATACATTTTTATTGAGCGGCAGCTGCACCATATACATTTACTCTTAATTTATATGTACCTGAAGTACTTAAACTAGAATAATCTTCTGCAACCCACATCCTTAAACGATATTTACGTGTAGTAGTAGATGTAAAAGTACCAGTTGTAAGTTTATATTGACCATTAGGAGCACCACTTGCTTCAGAACTACCAGTTTTTGTTAAAGCACTAACTTTAGTTGGAGCTAAAACCTGCGTATCTGCACTATTATCTATACTAGTCAAATATACTTTTACAGCACTATCATCAAGAGTACTATCACTCTCTTTAGTCGCTGTTACATCATAATTAATTGTAGTATTACCAGAGCCGTTAATAGTAGCAGTTACTGTAAAATCAAAGACATTATTTGAACCAGATAAAGCCTTTCCTTGATCATCAGACATAGGCAAAGCATTGCTAAGATTAATACCATTAGTATCTTCACTATAGCTCATAGTAATAGTACCTGTAGTAATTGTATTTACTTTTTCACCTGTCTTACTATAACTAAACGCTGCAAATGATACTCCTACAACAGCAACAACTAAAATCACTACTCCAAGTATTGATAATATCATTTGTTTAGAATTATTATTTTCCATTTACTCTTTCCTCCTTCTACAATATAACTATAACACGAAGAAAATAACTATGGCAACATTTTTATAAAGAAAAAAGTGTCAGAAATCAGACACCTTATAATTTAAAGTTCTATTGTGCTGCTGCAGCACCATATACATTTACTCTTACTTTAAAAGTTTGAGATGTACCAGTAACTACATAATCATCTGCTACCCACATTCTTAAACGATAATCATGTGAATCAGTAGAATTAAATGTTCCATTATATAACTCTGCTTGATCAGCTGGGGCACTAGATACTTCACCTGCTGTAGTTTTGGGTATAGCATTAAATTTAGTTGGAGCCATTATTTGACTATCAGCATCTTCATCCATATTAGTTAAATAAAGTTTAACTCCAGATTCTGGTAAAGTACTATCTGCTTCTTTAGTAGCAGTAATTGCATAATTAATTGTTGTATTACCTGCAATAGTAGCGTTAACAGTAAAATCAAAATATTGATCTTCATTATTTAATGTTTTTCCAACTTCATCAGCCATAGGATAAGCATTTGTAATATTTATTCCATTAGTATCCTCAGTATAATTT
>CASEWH010000095.1 GCA_949291575.1 uncultured bacterium | reverse complement strand
GTACCTGGAGGTTATAGATTATTATCTGCACAAGTTAATAACTATACTGAACAAGAACCAAACACTCAAGCATATATTGAAGGTGATGGTTATGTTGCATTCGATTTATTCATTAAAAACTTATCTGGAGAAGAATATTATGTTACAAATAATCCAGAAAATGAAGAAGCAATTTACTTAAATACAGATTCTAGTGTAACTGTTGCAACAGATGGTGGAGTAGAAAATACAGGTATTGAAAATTCAATTAGAGTTGCCTTTACACAACTTGGACGTGTTAAAGCAGATACAACAGATCAAGATACAATTACTGGTATGACTTGTGCTGATGATCCTGATGGCGTTGCTCAAGTAACAGGAATTTGTCGTAGTGCACAAATTTGGGAGCCAAACGATACTGATCACGTTCAAAATGCAATTAACTGGTATGATAAATCTTGTTTAGCAAGAACAGCTGCTGATGTTGATAGTGATGCATCTTATACTGATGGTGATACTACAACTTGTAATACAATTTCTAATGGAACAAGTTATCCTACATATGCAATTAGTAGGAGAATAGATGTTGCTGATGAAGTAAATGTTTATGATGGTACAGCATTTAATAAGTATACTGCAAATAGTATTGAATCTAGTGAATATCCTACTTATAACGCTGCTGATTCTGATGGAAAAGCTGCTTATAAATTAGTTAGTTTCCCATATTTCACTGATACTATGAAAGATATTGCAGGTGCAGATAGACCACAATTTATGACACTTGCTCCAAATAGTATTACTAAAGTAAGAGTATATATTTATCTTGAAGGACAAGATATAGATAACTATGATTTCGCTCAACTTGGTGCTAAAGTTTCTGTAAACTTTGGATTTACTAAAGAAAGATATACAGAAGGAGACATCGACTACGATGGACCAAGTACAGATATTACTCCATCAGAAGATGAAGAAATACAACCTTAAAGAAGTCAAAAGAGACTTCTTTTTTTTGCATAATATTAAGATTGTAAACTTCTACAAAATAACCGAAAATTCGACAAAATATATTGACTTCCTCAATTCGTTATTGCTATAATTAAACTATATTATAAAGATATCGGAGTGTATATAGTATGGGTTGTTTCAAGATGTTTTTCACTAAGTTTATTTCCTATACAGAAGTCGGTGGTATTATTTATAATATTATAGGCATTATGGTCTAATGCTTTGGGATTTTAAACTCGAAAACTAAAAATTTCGTGTTATTTTATGAAAAAAAGCCTGGTTTTTCGTAAGGTAACACAAGTTTAGAATTCTAGTTTAGTTTCTTTTAAGATTAGAGAAAAGGAGAAGGGAATTATGAAACAAAGAAACAAGAAACACGAAAAGCGCGTTAAAAAGTTGGCAGTTGGAACAGCTTTGTGTGCATTAATTTTAGGTGTTTCTACTTATGCGTGGTTTATAGGTATGAAGACTGTTAACGTTTCAAGTTTTGATATTTCTATTGCCACAACAGAAAGTTTGAGTTTATCACTTAATGGTACTGATTGGGATGATACAGTAACCATTAATGAAACAAATTATAATGATGCTAGTTACGTAGGTAACACTAATAGCTGGGGTGGAGAAGGACTTGTACCTTTATCAACAGTAGGAGCGATGGACCCTGATACATCTAAACTAATTATGTTTGAAAAAGGAAGTTTAACTGCTACTGAAGGTGGTTATCGTTTGATGTCTAGCCGTATTAATAACAGTTCTACTAAAGAAGCTGACGGTTATGTAGCATTTGACTTATTCATTAAGAACTTATCAGGTGAAGAGTATTATACAAATTATGATCCACTTAATGAAGAAGCAATTTACTTAACACCTGAATCAAAAGCTTCTGCTTCAACAAACGGTGGTGAACAAAATACAGGTATTGAAAACTCAGTAAGAGTAGCATTCGCTCAAGTTGGTCGTGTTAAAGCAGATACAGTAAATACAACTGCAATTACTGGTATTGATTGTTCTGGAAGTAATGGTTCTACTAAGATTTGTGATCAAAGAAATGCTCAAATCTGGGAGCCAAACGATACTAAACACGTAGAGAATGCTATAAATTGGTATAATGCATCTTGTAAAAAGAGAATTGCAGATGATGTATTTGATGATGCATCATATAATGGTGCTTGTGGTACTGTTAGTGATGGAACAGCTTATCATACTTATGTAGTAAGTGGAGTTATCGATGAAACAGATACAGTAGATGTGTATGATGGTGCTGATTATAATGGTTATACTAATAGTATTTCACCAACAGCTGCTGATGGAAAATTAGTAGATCTTGATACATTTACAGATACAGAGAAAAACTTACAAGGAGTAGAACGTCCTACATTTATGACACTTGCTCCAAACAGTATTACTAAAGTAAGAGTATATGTTTATATCGAAGGACAAGATATAGATAACTATGACTTTGCATCACTTGGTAAGAAAATTTCAGTATCATTTGGATTCACTAAAGAAAGATTCTATGGTGAAGATATTGATTATGATGGAAATCCAGAGTTACCAGAAGATGTAAAAAGAAATGAAGCCGTAACATATTCTGCAACAGGTGAAATTACTGACATTTCTCCAGATGAAATCACTTGGAGTTCAGGAGCAGGAGAATTTAGTGTTCCAAAAACAATAACAAGCTTTACATTTAAAGATGCTGGAGTAGATAAAACTGCAACTAAGAGTGATGGTGCTTGGAATTTTAGTTAAAACAATATAAGCTGAGGGATAATACTTATTATCCTTCAGTACTATATATGATAAAAGTGGGAGGAATTATGAAAAGGAAGAAACATAATGAGAAACATTCTAAGAAAATTAGAAAGTTAGTCGCAATGTGTTCTTTAATAGCAATAATCTTAGCTGTATCAACATATGCTTGGTTTATAGGAATGAAGCGAGTAGAAGTATCAGAATTTGATATAAATATTGCTACAACAGAAGGATTATTCCTATCAATGGATGGAATTGATTGGAAATATAATCTTGATGTTAATGAAGCAACACAATATGACAATAATACAAATAAATTAGATGGTGTAGAATTAATACCTCTATCATCTGTTGGAGATATGGATAGTACAACATCAAGAATGAAATTATTTGAAAAATCAAGTTTAACAGCCGTACCTGGAGGTTATAGATTATTATCTGCACAAGTTAATAACTATACAAATCAAGAACCAAACACTCAAGCTTATATTGAAGGTGATGGTTATGTAGCATTTGATTTATTCATTAAAAACTTATCTGGAGATGAATATTATATTGATAATGACCCAGATAATGAAGAAGCAATTTACTTAAATACAAATTCATCTGTAAAAGTAGCAGATGTAGGTGGAGTACCAAATACAGGTATTGAAAACTCATTAAGAGTAGCTTTTGCACAAATAGGACGTGTAGAAGGAGATACTGTAGATCAAGATACAATTACTGGTATAACTTGTGCTGATGATGCTGATGGAGCTGCTCCAGTAACTGGAATTTGTCGTAGTGCTCAAATTTGGGAACCAAATGATACAGCACACGTTCAAAATGCTATCAATTGGTATGATAAATCTTGTTTAGCAAGAACAGCTGCTGATGTTTATTCTTCTAGTTCATATACAGAAAGTGATGATGGTACTACAACTTGTAATGATATAGTTAATGGTACAGCATATCCTACATATGCAATTAGTAGAAGAATTGATGTTGCTGATGGTGTAAATATTTATGATGGAACTGCATTCAATACATATGCTACTAATACAATAGATTATGCTACTTATGCTGCAGCAGAAGATAAAGCCCCATATAAATTAGTAGAATATCCAAACTTTACTGATACAATGAAAAATATTGCAGGAGCAGAAAGACCACAATTTATGACACTTGCTCCAAATAGTATTACTAAAGTAAGAGTATATATTTATCTTGAAGGACAAGATATAGATAACTATGATTTCGCTCAACTTGGTGCTAAAGTTTCTGTAAACTTTGGATTCACTAAGGAAAGATATACAGAAGAAGACATTGATTACGATGGACCAAGTACTGATATTACTCCATCAGATGAAGAAGAAAACGGACCTGATGTAGAAGAACCATAAGATATGGTATAAGTTGAATAAAGAGTAATATTGTAAAATTATTACTCTTTATTTACATTATGAAGGAGGTATAAAAGTGACTAAAAAGAAGACTCCAACAACTAAAAAGCTAAAGAAACGTCAGAAAGTAAAAAAAGGATGTAATAATCAAGAAAATAAACTTTTCTTTGGCCGTATTAGTAAAAGAAAAACAATAATTGCATTATTATTATTTGGTATTCTACTAATAGTTGCAACTTATGCTTGGTTTTCTTCTGCACTAAATGTAAGAATTAGAACGTTTAGAATGGCAGTTGACAGAAATAGTGGCTTAACAATATCATTAGATGCAATTAATTACGATAGTTATGTTGATATAACTGAAGATACTATTTTAAATAATCTTGTTAATACATATCCTACTAACAAAAGTCTATGGGTTGGAAATGGATTAGTTCCTGTTTCTTCTAATGGAATTACTAATCATAATAGTCCTGATTTTAATATTTTTACAAGTGAGGGTGTACTTTATCAAAGAAGAGATATCGATAATGGTTTTATTTATACAACCGAAAGACAAGAAACACAGAGAAAAAAATATAGTTATTACTTAGCATTTGATATTTTTTTACGTAATGAAACAGGCTCTCCTGTTAGCGATAATTTATATTTTGATAGATCTACATCTATTACGATAGCAGCAGATGCTAATGAAGAAATGCAAGGATTAGGTAATTCTATAAGAGTAGGTATAGTTAAAATAGATAGTACTACATTAGATGCCCCTGCTACTGTCGTTCAAAATCTTAGTTGTAATAATGATTGTAATGCTATAATATATGAACCTAATAGTAGAAATCATACTAATTTATCAATAGAAAGAGCTAGAAAATATAATGTTAATCTAGTAAATGGACAACGTTTTCCAACATATGCAGTTAGTAGAGCAGGTGGGCCAATATTTGTCGCTAATACAGTATCAGGTTCGCCTAATATTGATCCAAATTATTTTACCTTACAAAATACAATAACAGAAGAAGATTTTAGTGAACCAATTTTTGAAATACCTAATGGTGTTACTAAGGCTAGAGTATATCTATGGGTTGAGGGACAAGATATAGATAGTTTAGAAACAAACTCACAGGGTACTGATTTAGATATATCAATAAGTTTTGTTAAAGATACAGAAGGTTATACTACTTTTAATGAATAAAAAGGAGGAAACATATGAAAAACGAAGAAATAATTGATTTTGATTTATCACGACTTAATTTACCTGATTTAATTGAAGCTTATGAAGAAATTGAAGACTTTTTACATTTTTTAAATGATCAAAGAATAGAAGAGGATGATTTAGATGAATAATTTTTTAGATTTTATAAAAAAAGATATAGAAGCGAAAAAGACTTTAGTTTCTACTATGCCTTCAAGAACTAAAACTAATGTTAAGAAATTAAATCAAACTATTGATAATATTGAAGATAAATATATAAACTATAAAACTAGTCTTGTAAATTATCTTCTTGCTAAAAGTCGTTCATTTGCTTTAAAAGATGATGTAAGTGATGTTAATACTGATAAATTAAATGAGAAAATAATTAATTTAGAGCACGTTAAGTTCTTACTTAATCCAACAAATACTTACTTTGAAAAGATGGGATTTGATACCTTATTATATCAAATAAATAATTATACAACCTTTAATTTTGATTCACTAAATGATATTATTAATGGCTTCTTAGATAAATTTCAATTAGTTGGTATAAGTCTTACTAAAGATGATTTCCATTATACTTGCTATGTTCACGAATATATGACTGCTTTTTTAGATGTTCGTAATAAGAAAACTAAAAACTATGATAAAGTAGGAGAAGTATTTGAACAAATATATTGGATAAATCCTGAATTAATTGAACATATTGAACTTAACTTTCGTAAACTAATTAAAATTAATGAGAAAAGATTCTCAAACTATATTTTAGAATTACAAAAAGATGCAATGAGAGATAATAATGTTGAGAATTATAATGATTGTATAGAAAAGTTAAAATCCCTTTATATTGATTTAAATCTTGCTAAAAAAGAGACTGTTAATGATATTATCGCTCTAGCAAGAAAAGGTGATATAGATATAGAGCAATTAAGAGAAGGTAGTAAGGCAAGAATTAATGCTTATAATACTTTAGTACCAACAGAAGTAGATACTAGTAATGAAAAAGAAATGGTTAAAGTTTGTAATGTTTTAGAAAAATTAAAGATAAATATAGAAGAATATAATAACTATTTAGAGTTTTTACCTTTATTTAATGAATTTAGAGATGAATATATAAATTTAGTACCAAAAGATGATAATGAAGTACCTTATAAAGGTTTAAAAGAAGTAGTAGAAAAAATTAATTCTAAAGAAAATGAACTTGAAAGAATAAATAAAAAAATATTTAGTGGTAAACCAGGATTCTTTGAATTTAAAAGTGATAATGACTTAAAACACTTAAAGGCAGAGTCAGTACTAAAAGCGAAAGAACTATATAAATTATATAAAACATATGATGAAGAATACTTTAAAGCTAAAGTTATGTCTACTTTAAGTAATACTTTAACTATTATGGATGTTTTAAATTTATATTATAGTTTTGATTACTTTAAAAAACTTGCTATCGCTAAAGCTTATGATACTAATAGTTTTGAAGAAATATCTAAATATAGTGAAGACTTTGATTTATTCGCTATGAATACTACTAATATTATTGTTTCTGGGCTTCCTCTTTTTGATGAGAGAAACATTGCAAGAATTATCGCTAATAAATATAATTTAAATAGTATTAAACTAACAGAAGAAGCTTTAGATGAAGATAATTTAACAAACTTATTAAATCAAATTCTTTTAATATTAAGAATTAATAAAATAGAAAATAGTAAGACTACTATAGAAAAAATTTGGTTTATGTGTAAAGTTGATAAAATAGTGTCAAATGAAAGAAAAAATGGAAATCTTTTGTAAATATTTGTAAAATTATGCTATAATTTATATGATAGTAGAATAGGAGTAAAGGAAGAATTGGTATGATAGAAAGATTAAAATCATCTAAAAATACAAGAGTATGTTGTTTAATTATTTTACTAATTATTATATTTGCACTTGTGGTCGCTATACCAAGTTTAGGCCGTTTCCAGAGTAATATTACAACTGATAATGTTTCAGTATGGGATGGAACAGTGGCATCTAATTATAGAGATGGTAGTGGTACTAAAGAAGACCCTTATGTTATTAGTAATGGATCTGAACTTGCTTTACTTGCTTAAAACTTAGAAACTACTGACTATATGGATACATATTTTTCTATAGAAAATGATATTGTCATTAATGATGGATATTTTATATATGATGATACTAACAAATTACAATATCTTAAAGATGATGTTACATACTATATTAAAGAGTATAGTAATGAATTATATGATAATTCTAGTAGGGAAGGAACAGTTATTTCTAATATAAATAATTTCACATCTCTTAATAACTTTAAAGGACATATAGATGGAAATAGTCATACTATATATGGCTTATATATTAGAGAAAGCAATGTAACTGATCTTTCCTTCTTTACTAATTTAGAAGGTAATGTCTCTAATCTATTCTTTACTAATTCAGTAATATATGGTGGTAACAATACTGCATCTATTGCATCCAACGCTACCAATGCTAGTATTAGTAATGTTTTATATAATGGTTATGTAATTAGTAATGATACTAGTAATAGTTTAAATACAACAATCTCATTAGATGATATTAACTTAACATCATCTAATGAAGTAATTACTCCTAAAGATATAGATGTAGATGGTATTATTACTAATGTTACTTTAACTGGTACTACTAATAATTTAAGTAATTTAACTATTAATGGTAATAGTATTACTACTAATGATTTTTCAATTACTTTAGATAATTATAACTCTTTAGAAATTAGTTCAAGTGATTATCAAAATACCACATTATCTAATCTAAAATATGAAGTTACTTATCTAACAGATATAACAGGAGGTCTTATTGGTAAGGCCGATAATACTACTTTAACTAATGTTATTAATAAATCAGATATCTATGGTAAGGGAATAAGTAGTGGTTTAGTAGGTAAGGGGTCTAATATAGAAATTTCTAATTCCTATAATAATGGTAGTATTAATTCACCATACATAAGTAGTGGTTTAGTAGGTTCTATTACAGGTGATGTTTCTATTACTAACAGTTATAATAGTGGTACTTTAACTTCCCCTAATAATATTGGTCTAATAGGTAATGTAATAGATTCTACACTAGATATTACTAATAGTTTTAATGCTAGTATTAGTAATTACTTAATTAATGATAGTAATAATAGTACTATTAATGTAAATAATTCTTATTATACAGAAGGAAATGTAATTAATAAGGGAGAAGTAACAGGAACATTTAATATAACAGATATATCTAATTTAAAAAATAAAGATTTTCTTATAAATACTTTATCATATAAAGAGTTTATAAGTTTAGAAGATTTAGAAACTAATAAAGATAATCTCTTTACATATAATGATACTTATCCACTACTATATTTTGATGAAGAGAGTAGTTCTAGTGCCATAATTAATCTAGGAGATTATTCTTATAATAATTTCTCTAGTAATTTAGAATCTATAAAGTTTAAAGATAATATAAATGCAGCTATTACAGATACTTCATCATTAATACCAAATAAAGAGATTTATTATTATGTTTATGAAGGAAATGAGGCTTTATCATTAGATGAAGTAGAATCATTAGAATTTAATCCTTATGAAGGTATATTTGAAATAAGTGATATGGGAGAATATATTATTTATGTAAAAGCGGTTGACTATGATAATAATGTATCCTATATAAATACAGATATTTTAGTACTTGATAAGACTGAAGCTTCTATTACAATAACAATGGGAGATTTAACTTTTGATAGTTTTAAAACAACAGTTGATGAGATATATACTAATAAAAGTGAAACACTAACTGTAAGTGCAACTGATGATTTATCTACTGTGACTAATATACTTTATTATATTTCTCCTGATATAAAGACTAAAGAAGAGCTAGAGGAGATAGAATTTAGTCCTTATGATGAGGAGATAGTCCTTGATAGTGTTGGAAAAAATATAGTTTATGTTAAAGTAATAGATAATTATGGTGATGTTACTTATGCTAATACTGATTATATTAATATAGATGGTTATAAGGTAAATAGTGTTGATAATCCTAATATTACAGATAAATCTAGTGTTAGTTTAAATATTTCTTATGAAGGTGATAAAACCTATTTAGAAGGTTATAAACATAGTTTAGTATCTAATACTTTATTACCTAAAGATACTATTATTACAATAATAGATAACTATAACGAGAAAGTATATACTTATACTACTAGTGATGAAGAAGAAGCTAGTTATGACTTTTCTTTATTCAAAGAAGTAGGAAAAGATGATGATACTACTTTTGAAGAAATAGAAACTGGTAATATAAAAGAAAACTATACTGTTAAATTATCTTTTGAAAATACTGATATAAAAGAAGACCTTTTAGATATAAAATTATCTATAGTATTAAAAGATAAAAATAATGATATTATTCTAAATACTTTAGAAAATAGTCTTAAGTCATTTAATATCTATACTTCTAAAGATGCTTATATAAGTTTAACAACAGAAGATAATATAAATAATATAAATTATAATAGTGATTCCTTAACAGAATTAGAATTTACAACTAAATTAAACTATCAACAAGTAGATAATAATAATGTTATTGATACAACATATCAAGATAAAGGCTTTATTTTACTAATGAAACTAGTAGATGATGAAGGTAATACAGTAGAAGAAGATGGCTTAAAAAATCTTTCATTTACTCTTAATGATACTAAGTATTATCCAGATTCTAGTGGTTATATTAGAATTAATTTATCAGATGATATGAATGATTATACTAATAAATTACAAATAGAAACATCTATAGATAATAGTAGTTTAAAGAAAGGAACATATCACTTTTCTATTATGACAGCATCTTCTATAGATGGTATTTATGAAGATGTAGTTAGTACTGATACAATAGAAATACCAGTTATTGTTGATAATGAAATAGAAGAATATGGTTTTAATGTAGAAAATACTTCTAGTAAGATAATTAATAAAGAAAATGAAGAACAAGTACTTACCTTTAATATTACTAAAGAAATAGAAGCGACTGATGGTAATATTAGAGTATCATTATATAAAAAGAAAAACTTTACAGCTTTTAATCAAGACTATGAACTAATAGATTTAAATGAATATATTACTAATGATTTAGAACTAGTTAATGATAAAGTCTATTATGCCTTTAAAAGTCCATTAGATTATCAAAATACTTTAGAATTAAAGTTTAGTCCTTCTACATTAGAAAGAGGAGGATATAGATTAGTCTTTGAACTATATGATGATAACACTAAAATAGGAACTCTTGATGAGAAGTTTATTGTTAAGTAGGTGATATGATGAAGAAAAAAATTGTAATTGCACTTGTAATAATAGTTTCTATATTATTTATATCAGGTATAACATATTCAAAATATACATCAAATGCCTCTTTAGCAGTTACTAATCAGTTCCTAGCAAAGTTTATCTTTGAAGCTGAAGAGACAGATAGTATATCACTTCCTCTAACATCTTTAAATCCAGGGGATGAAGAGTCCTATACTTTTAGTGTTACAAATAATAAAGATAATAAAAGAAGTAATGTAGATATAGAATATTCTATAGGTCTTGAAACATTTCACTTTATGCCTTTAGAAATTAAATTATATAAAGTAGAAGATGATAAAGAAGAATTAGTATTAAACTGTGATGAATCTTATAGTAGAGATGATGAAAACAAATTAATATGTAATTCTTCTCCTATTACTTTAAGTTATAGTGAAGATAAAAAAGATGATTATAAATTAGTTGTAAAATTTAGTGAAGAGTATAATAGTTTAGAATATACAGATTTAGTTGATTATATTGATATTAATATAAAAAGTTATCAAAAAACAGATTAGGAGATGCAGGTTATGAAAAAAATAAGAAAATATTTAATAATTATATTAATCATCCTAATAGTTATATTCTTATTAACTAAAGTATTCTCTTTCGCTAAATATGTATCTAATCATACTTTTAATCATTATTTAGAGTCTAAAGGCTTTTATCTATCAAGTGATAAATTAGATATAGAACCTGTTCAAAATATCGATAAAGCTTATGATGGAGAACCTATTAAAATAGTTTTGAAGAACTCTTTAAATAAAGAAGCGATTACTACTTATGATATTAAGTATAAAGCTGAATGTAGTGTTAGTGATGAATATAAAGATAAAGTAGGATGTCGTTTTACTGATAATAATGAGAGTACTTTTGAAGGGGTCTTATCAAATAAAGAAGTATGTGTAAATAATACTAATGATGGAAAAGATGTAAGTGATTATTCTAAAAGTGAATGCGAAATGAATGGATATACTTATACTACTAAAGTAAATACTAAAGATTTATATGTTGATATTTATAGTCTTAATGACGAGGAATATAATGATGTTACTGTTAATGTTAAAGTAGAGTCAACATCACCTTATAAAAAGACTATGAGTGGAGACTTTATCTTACATAAAAAAAGAACTGATAGTAAGGAAGTAGTTTTAAAATATAAAGAGACTGATACATTTAGTAATTTGATAATTACTAATAAAAGTACAACTGATAAATGTTTAACTTTAAAATGGGACAGTAAAGTTTTTCATTTAGATAATTCTAATATTAATATTATTTCATCTTCTAAAGATGGAGATAATTATATAAATGAAATTAAATTTAAAGTTAAGGCAAATTCTAATATTAATTATAGATTTTATAAAGTTAATTTTAATGAAAATTATGATGAAACAGCATTTTCAATTGAAGAGAATAGTTGTTAATTACTATAAGATGTGTTATTATTAAAATGGAGGTTAAAATGAAGAAGTTAAAGATAGTAAAAAAGGTTTTATTTACAATTATAGGAGTTGCGTATTTTGCATTTGCATTATGTATGACAATATTGTTATTAAATTATAATGATTACAATGTTACTCAATTTGGAGATACATCTCTTATCATTTTAAATAACAAAGTAAGTATGGAAGGTTATCAAAAAGGGGATTTAGTTTTAGTTGAATCTACAGAACTTGAAGATATAAAAGCAGGAGAAACAATATTTACATATAAAGTTGACAGTAATGGTTATCCTCAAGTACAAATAGGAGTAGTTGGTGAAGTTTATCCTGATGAGGAAGCGGTATCATTTGTTAATGGAGATACTTATTCTATGAAGTTTGTAGCAGGTAAACCAACAGATGTCTATAATGGTATAGGTTCATTCTTATCTGTTGTAGAATCACAATGGGGCTTCCTATTTATTGTTCTTGTACCATGTTTCTTAATCTTTATTTATGAGTTATATGCTTTAATAATTGAGATAAAATATGGTAATGAAGAAGAATTTTAAAAATATAAAGAAAGAAGTAAAAAAAATGAGAAAACTATGTTTACAATATGTTACCTGAGG
>CASEWH010000094.1 GCA_949291575.1 uncultured bacterium | reverse complement strand
TGTATTAATATCATAGTTTTCCTGTATTAATTTTAATATTTCTTTTCCACTATTATTTTTTTCTTTCATATAAAAACCTCTCCGTTTCTTCTATTTTATCATGGAGAAGTTTCTATTTACACAATTTTATTTACAGACTCTTTTAATAATTACTTTTTGACTTTTTCAGAAGGTTTATGTCTTATTTCTCCAATTGCTGTATTTTCACATACATCTTTTAAATTTCTTAATAAACTTATAAGTTCTAGTCTTTTATTGGTTAAATCATCATCTTTCTTTTCAATTATTACTTCTTTCTTTTCTTCTTGTTCAATAACTTTGTCGTTATAAACTATAGTATTGGAAGATATATTTATTCTATCAATGTTATCTGATTTAATTTTTACTTTATCAGTACCATTTAAAGAACTATTATCATTGGTAATAATATCTTTAGATTCGCATTCTACTTCCTTACCATTTACTGTAGAATTAGTAAGTTCTATATTCTTATAGGCTATCATAGATACTTTAGTTCTTTCTTTTTCTTTACCAATGTTAGCATTGATAAGATTAATATTTTCAGTTGCACCTAATCTAATACTTAAATCAGCACCAGCAATGGCTAATTCATTAGTTAAATCCATATTTTTGATAGTTAAATTTTTTGTATCTATCATTAATAAATGAAATGCTCTTATATGAGTGCTATCAATAGTACAATCACAATTAGCAGCAATACTACAACCCCAGTCAAAGTCACAATTTTTTATAGTAATATTACAATCATCATTGTGAAAATTATAGATGTAAACTTTTTTATCTTTTAAAGTAATACCTTCAATTATATAATGAACAGGTTTATCCAAATTATATCTTTTAGCAAGCTCTTTGTCTTTTCCAGTTATTCCATAACAGTAAATAGTATAACTATACTTTTCTTCCTTAATTTTATTTTTATCAACATAACAGATAAGTTTATCTTCTTCTTCAACTACTTTTCCTAAATTACCAACAAGATATCCTTTATAAAAATTTCTAACTATATTTGTAAGTAGGATTTTTTTTAAAGCTTTTTTCAATATTTTCATATTATTGTTCCTCCAGTTGTTCCATATTATAGCATAATTATTAGAAAAATCAATTGCATATTAAATAATATTGCATATTAAATAATATCTTGACTTGGAGCTAACTCTAAATGTTAGAATTTATTTTAGAAAGAGTTGATAAATATTTTTACAACTCTAGTATTATTATAATTAAAGTAGAAAAGGAGAGATAATATGACAGAAGAAAAATTAAATTTAACTAATGAATGGGATAAAACATTCCCTAAAAGCGATAAGATCAATCATAAAAAAGTAACTTTTCATAATCGTTATGGAATTACTTTAGCAGCAGATCTTTATGAACCTAAAGAATATGATGGTAAATTATCTGCAATTGCTATTTGTGGACCTTTTGGAGCGGTTAAAGAACAAGCATCTGGTCTTTATGCACAAGAACTTGCTGAAAGAGGATTCTTAACAATTGCTTTCGACCCATCTTTTACAGGAGAAAGTGGAGGTACTCCTCGTTATATGGCTAGTCCTGATATTAATACAGAGGACTTTCAAGCAGCAGTTGACTTTTTATCAGTTCAAGATAATGTTGATCCTGAAAAAATTGGTATTTTAGGTATTTGTGGCTGGGGTGGAATGGCTCTTAATACCGCTTCTATTGATACAAGAATTAAAGCGACTGTTACATCAACAATGTATGATATGTCAAGAATTAATGCTAAAGGTTATTTTGATAATGATGACAATGAAGAAGCAAGATATAATCAAAAAGCTACTTTAAATAATGAAAGAACAGAAGACTATAAAACTAATACTTATAAAAGAGCAGGTGGAGTTGTAGATCCTCTTCCAGATGATGCTCCATTCTTTGTAAAAGATTATTATGATTATTATAAAACTAAAAGAGGTTATCATAAGAGAAGTTTAAACTCTAATGAAGGTTGGAATGTTATTGGAACAATGTCATTTATAAATCAACCAATTTTAACTTATAGTAATGAAATAAGAAGTGCGGTTTTAATGATTCACGGTGAAAAAGCTCATTCTTGTTATATGAGCCAAGATGCTTATAAGAATATGACTTTTAACAGTAAATATGTTGATAATAAAGAACTAATGATAATACCTAATGCTGTTCATACTGATTTATATGATAGATGTGATATTATTCCTTTTGATAAGATAGAGGAGTTCTATAAAAACAATTTGAAATAGGAGAGTATTAAGCTCTTCTTTTAGTAAGGTGAGAACTATGAAAAATAAAATATTGTTAGGTGTATTAATAGTTATTATAATATTAGTAGTAATTTTAATAGTAATTAATTTAAAAGATGGTAACAATGACACTAGTCAAAACAGGGCAATAAATACTAGTGAAGAAATAGATGGAGATGATTTAAGTATGAAGATAAATTTAACAATAAATGGAAATAGTTTTACAGCAATACTTGATGATAATGAAACAACAAGAGAGCTTTTAAATAGACTTCCAATAGAAGTTAGTATGAGTGAATTAAATGGTAATGAAAAGTATTATTATTTTGATGAAAGTCTTCCTACTAATAGTTATAGACCTGGTAATATAAGTACTGGAGATATTATGTTATATGGAAGTGACTGTCTAGTTATTTTTTATGAAAATTTTGATACTCCTTATAGTTATACAAGAATTGGTAAGATAGATAATGTAGATAACTTAAAAGATGCTTTAGGTAATGGAAATGTTAATGTTATGATAAGTAAATAGTTAGTGTGGAAATGCTAACTTTTTTTAATTTTCTAAATATTTTAACTTTTTTAACTTATTTATATGTTAGAATATATATTAAGAAATTATTTGGGAGGTTTATTTTATATGAAAGTTGTAAGAAGTAATAATTGGAATAGAGTTAATACAAAGGAAGAACTATTAGAATTCTTAAAGGAATATAGGGGAATATTATCTAATCCTATGCAAGACTATTTAAATTCTTTAATAGAATTAGAGTTTTCTGTTATAAGGGATTATATTAAAGATAAAGATAGAGAAGTTTTAGCAGAATTAGAAGTATATAAGAAAGTAGCAATATATAATATTTATAATAGAGCTTTAAATCTATTTAAAATGCAAGATATGCAACTTAGTATTTCTGGTAATGAAAACGGTTTTGAAAGTTTAGATGTTTCTACACCAATAAATGATAAAAATGTGAGATTATTTAATTTTAATTATAGTGAAAATCGAAGTTTGAATGATAAAATACCTGATGAATACAAAACGATGAGAATTGGAACTGTTAATTTATATCAAACATTGGAAAATAAAGAATTAAGAGAAAAAGAATTAAATAGGGTGATGAACAAGTTAGAAATGCTATATGATGCACATAATCCTTATTCATCTCCTCGTAAAAAAATAGGTGGTCCATCTCAACAATGGAGTCGTGAACACTCACTTGAGATAGCTGAATATGAGAAATTATTTACAGAATTAGATAGTAAAAAAGAATTAACAGATGAAGATAAAAGAGAAATTGAGATAACAAATGAAATTTATAATTTACTATTAGAAGATTATGGGTTAACTAAAGAAAGTTTTGAAGAAGTAAAAAGTAGAGCCAAGTTTGGATTCGAATCTTATAGTAATCTTCAAAAAACACTTGTTAAAAGGCAACCTAATTTAACTATTACAACTGGTATTATATATATATAAATTTAAACTAATTAAGAAGGTGAGTCTATGAAAGGACAAAATATGTATCTAGCATTTGGTAGTGAAGTCATCTATGATGATGCTTCCTTTTTAATTGAAGATAATGATAAAATAGGAGTTGTTGGTGTAAATGGCGCAGGAAAGACTACTTTATTTAAGATTATCTTGAAAGAAGAGACTTTAGATGCTGGTAAAGTAACTGTTAATAATAAAAAAATAGGTTATCTTCCTCAAGAGATTAATTTTACTGATAAAGAGAAGAATGTCTTAGATTACTTATATAGCGGAAGACCTATTGAAGTGTTAGAACAAGCGTTAAATGTTGTTTATGAAAAGTTAAGTAATGCTAGTGAACTTGAACAAAATAAACTTTTAAGACAAGCAGAGAAGATTCAAAGTGAACTTGATAGTCTAAATCAATCTACTGCAGAAGATGAATTGTTATCATTAATTGAGAATATGAAAATAGATAGTGAACTGTTAGAGATGAAAGTAGGAGATTTATCAGGAGGACAAAAGTCTAAAATAGCTTTTGCAAGACTTCTTTTTTCAAACTCTGATATTTTACTTTTAGATGAACCTACTAACCATTTAGATGCTAAGACTAAAGACTTTGTCATAGATTATCTAAAGAATTATCACGGTATGGTGTTAGTAATCAGTCACGATATTGATTTCTTAAATGAGGTAGTAACAAAGACTATGTTTATTAATAAAGTTACTCATAAAATAAAAGTATATAAAGGTAATTATAAAGAATTTAAAAGGCTCTATGCTGATGAAATGATAGAGAAAGAGTTAAGAATAAAAGAACAGGAACGGGAAATAAAGAAATTAGAAGAAGTTGTTAAAAGAGCAGAGTCTGCCTCTCGTACTAATCATAATTTAAAGAGATTAGGTGAATCTAGAAAGAAGATGTTAGAGAAAAAGTTAGATGAGTTAGAGGTAAGAGAAGAAAAATATAAGACTGTTACTATGAAAGTAGAACCTAAAGAGGTTAGTGGTAGAATACCTTTAGAAGTAAAGCATTTAACTTTTCATTATCCTTCCAAGAGTGATTTATATCGTAATTTATCTTTTGAAATGGCAAGAGGAGAGAAGTTTTTAATAGTTGGAGAAAGTGGAGTAGGTAAATCAACTTTATTAAAGTTAATTATGAATAAATTAAAACCTATTAAAGGAGAAATAGTCTATGGTTATAAAGCATCTATCGCTTATTATGCTCAAGAGTTAGAAATATTAGATGAAGATAAGACTATCTTAGAAAATGTAGATAATCCTAATTATAGTGATAATGAGTTAAGAACTTTTTTAGGAAACTTTCTATTTTCTAATAATGATGTCTTTAAGAAAGTAAAAGTATTATCTCCTGGAGAGAAAGCAAGAGTAGCATTGTGTAAAATACTGATTCAAAGAACTAACATAATTATACTAGATGAGCCTACTAATCACTTTGATCCAGAAACACAAAAAATTATTGGAGAAAACTTTAAAAATTATACTGGTACTTTAATAATGGTAAGTCATAATCCTTCTTTTGTAGAACAGATTGGTGTTACTAGAATGTTAGTCTTACCAGAAGGTAAAATTGTAGAATATAAAAGAGAATTACTTCATTATTATTATTACTTAAATACAGAATTAGTGTAATATTGAAATTAAAAATAGTTAGTTTTATAATAATACCAGGAGATGATAAAAATGGCTAAAAAAAGATTTAGGTGTAAAACCTTATTTATTTCCTATGCCTGTTTTAATGATTGCAACATACTGTGAAGATGGTAGTGTTGATGTTATGAATATGGCTTGGGGAGGAATTTGTGGTAATAATAAAGTTGCTTTAAATATTACTGAGAGTCATAAGACTTCTAAAAATATTAAAGAAAGAGGAGCTTTTACTATTAGTGTTGCAGATATTTCACACTTAGAAGAATCTGACTACTTTGGTACTGCTAGTACTAATAGAGTTAAAGATAAGTTTGAAAAAAGTGGTATGCACGCGGTTAAAAGTGAAAGAGTAGATGCTCCAATTATTGAAGAGTATCCAATTACCTTAGAATGTAAAGTATCTAAGATATATAATGATGATGAAGGATTTAGAGTAGTTGGTGAAATAGTTAATGTCTTAGTAGATGAAGAAGTACTTGATTCTAATGGTAAAGTTGATCCTACTAAGTTAAATGCTTTTGTCTTTGATCAATTTCAAAATGGATATTATGCAATAGGAGAAAAAGTAGGGGAAGCTTGGAAAAGTGGAAATAAATATATGAAATAGTCTTTTGGCTACTTGAAAATAATATATATTTATGATACTATGAATATGTAAAAGAAATTTACATATAATTAAAAAAAGAGGAATACCTAGTTTTGCAGATGGGTGTTACCTCTAAAATTGTTTAGAAGTAAAAGCCCTATTCACAAAGATGTAATAGGGTGTTTTACTATCTATAAATAATTAGGAGTATAACTATAATTAATAATATTACAATTAAGAAATCCTTCTTACTCATAAATATCTCCCCTTTCTCCCCCTGAAGTCAAGAGATATAGAAAGAGGCAAACACCCATTACTAAGTATTCCTGCAAATATAGTATCATACTTTTATTTATAAAACAATCGAACAAGATACATTTTTTAATAGAAATTTTGTTTTATTTATTTTAATTTAATTAGAAGAGTATAAGTTCTTCTTTTTTTGTTGTTTAGGATGTTTTCTCTATGATATAATTTTGCTTGGAAGAGGTGAATTATGTTAGAAGTTAAAGATTTGAAGAAGAAGTTCGTTAAGTATAATGCTAAACGTAAAAAAGAAGAGTTTTATGCTGATAATGGTATTAGTTTTAAAGCTAAAGATGGAGAAATCATCGGAATATTAGGACCTAATGGAGCAGGGAAAACAACATTACTTAGGATGATTGCAGGAATTCTTGAACCTACTAGTGGAACTATTTCTTTTGGAAATTTAGACTATCTTCATAATGAGATAGAAATTAAAAAAAATATTGCTTATTTATCTGGTAATACTAAACTATATAATACTTTATCTTGTTATGAACTATTAAAAATGTGTGGAAACATTTATGGAGTAGAGGAAAGTAAATTAGAGGAGAGAATAAAAGAAATATCTAAGAAGTTGAATATGGATAGTTTTCTATATAATAGAATTGAAAATTTATCGACCGGACAGACACAAAGAGTTAATATTGCAAGATGTTTAGTTCATGATCCTAAATATTATATTTTAGATGAAGCGACTAGTGGACTTGATATTATTTCTAGTCAAATTATTTTAGACTTTATTAAAGAAGAAAAGAAACGTGGTAAGATAATTTTATATTCTACTCACTATATGGAAGAAGCTGAAAATATTTGTGATAATGTTATTATGATTAATAAAGGTATTATAATTAAAGAAGGTACTCCTAGTGAAATAAAAAAATCTACTAAAACTACTAATTTAAGAGATGCTTTCTTTACTTTAATAGGAGGTGTTTATAATGAGTAATTTAGGTAATATTTTAAAGAAAGAATTAAGAGAGATGTTTCGTGATAAGAAATCTCTTATGATGATGTTAATTATTCCTATTTTAATACCTGCATTAATAATAGGTATGTCTGCTTTATTTGAAGCACAAACTAATAAGCCTATAACTGATTATAATAAAATAGGTTTTGATTATGAATTAAGTGAGATAGAAAAAGATATTGCAGATAATTTAGATATAGAAGTTATTAGTGGAAGTACTGAAGAGTTAGAGGATAAGTATAGTAATGGAGAAATAGATTTATATGTTACAAAAGATGGTAGTACTTATACTATAAATGGTGAAGATAATGAGACTACTAGTTATGCTACAAGTTTAATGGATACTTACTTTGCTACTTATAAAGAAGCATTACAAACAAATTATTTAGCTAGTAATAATATAAATCCTACTGATGTTACATCTATTATTACTGTTAATAAAGATATAAAAGAAACAGAGAACTTTTATGGTAATTATATTGTAAATTATGGTTTTCTCTTTATAATTATGGCTATTACAATATCTGCTACTTATCCTGCTACTGATACAACAGCAGGGGAAAAAGAAAGAGGAACACTTGAAACATTACTTACTTTTCCAATTAAAAGTAGAGATATAATTGTTGGTAAATTTTTAAGTGTATCTTTATCATCAATTATTACTGGTATTGTTAGTTTAATCTTAATGATTATTTCTCTAGTGTATGCTAATGGTGCTTTTGAAATATATAAAGATACTAATTTAATGCTATCTACTAGTAGTTTAATCTTTGCAGTATTAGTAATTATTGCATACTCTCTACTAGTTAGTGGTCTTTGTATTGCTATTGCTAGTAAATCTAAAACCTTTAAAGAAGCTCAAAGTGCTTTAACACCATTAACATTTATATGTTTCTTTCCAGGTATGATTGCTTTTATGGCTGGGGTTAGTTCATCACCACTTTTATCATTAGTACCTTTCTTAAACTTTACACTATTATTCCAAGATATAGTTGTAGGTAATATAGATATTGTTAATATCTTATTAATGAGTCTATCAACAATTATCATTATTACTTTAGTTTTAGTAGTAATAATTAAACAATATAAGAGTGAAAAAGTATTATTTTAGACCAGTTATCGACCAATTTTGAATAGTAATATGCCAAAAGTGGTCGATAACCTTGACTGTTTACACCATGTAGTATATAATTAATATAGGTGAAGAACAATGGAAAAATTATATAAAAGAGAAGATTATTTAAATAAGATTAGAGGCTTTTATGATGATACAATGATTAAAGTAATTACAGGTATTAGAAGATGTGGTAAATCTTATTTGTTAAAAACAGTTATAGAGGAATTAAAAGATAAAGGAGTAAAAGATAAAGATATTATTTATATTGAATTAGATAGAAAAGAATATAAAGATGTTAAAACTCCTACTGAACTTGAAAAGATTAT
>CASEWH010000093.1 GCA_949291575.1 uncultured bacterium | reverse complement strand
TCTATTTTATCATGGAGAAGTTTCTATTTACACAATTTTATTTACAGACTCGTCTGCTCTTTTATTTTTTAACTTTTAACGATTTTGGTGTTTACACCCAAATCGTAATTAATTACTCTTTTTCATGCCTCTAATCTATTTTGTCTTTCTCTTTCAAGTTCCTTTATAGATTTCTTAGGGGTAGGTAAATCTTCTGGCATAGTACCTCCTAATTTTTCGATAGTATCTCTAATCGCTTTTCCAACCTTATAATGCGTATCTGTTGCCATATTTTCATTAGGTTTTTCTTGCTTTTCAAGTAAAGATTCTGTTTGTGTTATTCTAAATACATTAGCTCCTAATTCAACACTTCCCATGTTATCTAATATATCTTCTCTATATCTTAAGCCTTTTCTTTTAGCAATATCATTTGCAGTCTCACCATTATAAAGGCCTTTATATCCAGCATTAGTAAACTTATCAAAGTTCTTTACCCCTTTTTCTTTTGCAACCCTGTATAAAATTTTATTGCCATCTTTAGTTTGCTTTCTTCTATATAATCTTTTCTCATCTTCACCTAATTTGTTATATTCTTCTTCAGTTAGTTCCATTTTTCTAGTTTGTACTGCAAAATAAGTTTGTCCTAAGGCAACATTTTTATATTTAGGATTAGCATTTTGAACTATTAAATAGCAAGCATATCTGCTTAATTTATAATCAATAATTGCCTTAGAAGAAACACCAGTTTTTACTATTTTGGTGTTTACACCAAAATAGCAATTAATTGCATTATTTGTTTTCTTCTGATTCTAAACTATTTAGTCGTTCACTTGTTTATTGGCTTCCCGACGTCGGCAAGCCAAACTTCTCATTTTGTTACTTTAGTCAATACTGCTGTCCATTTTGCCGACGTCGGGCATATGGTTTAATAAATTGTTAGTACAACGTTTTTTACTATTTTGGTGTTTACACCAAAATAGTAATTAATTACATTATTACTTCTAGAATAAGCAACTTATATTATTTGAAATCATAGAACATAAGAAATAAAATAAATTTTATTTCGCCCTTGTCGTTACCTCCAAGGATTCCTACTTCATAGATAAGGTATCCCTTATTCTCCATAGGCTTAAATTCCGATAGTCGCTACCGTACTCAATAATCTATTTATCTTTGTCCATTTTTATTATATCAGACATTATTTAACTTTGGTAATGTAGCTTTAATCCTTCAAATAATATGTTTAAACTAGCATTCATATCTCTATCATTATGTACTCCACATTTTGGACAATCATACTCTCTTATACTTAAATCTTTTAACTTTTCATTTTTATAACCACAATGGCTACATATTTGACTACTTGGATAATAAGTACTTATCTTATAATAATACTTGCCTTTTATCTTACTTTTCCATTCTATTAGAGAACATAATTTACTTAAACTTGCATCTGATAGACTTTTATTAAATACTTTTTTCTTATCTTTAAACATATCTTTTGCTAGTAGATTCTCTGTTACTATAATATCATGTTCATTCACTATTTCATTAGCAATATCGTTTAAATAATGTTTTCTATAATTCTTTATTTTAGAATGTATTCTTGCTATTTTTTCTTTTGTCTTTAAATAGTTTTTACTTTCCTTTTCTTGTCTTGATAACTTTCTTTGTAATCTTTGTAATCTCTTTTCATATTTCATTAATACTTTCTCATTACTATATTTAATACCATCACTTGTTACTACTAAATCTTTTATACCTAAATCTATTCCTACTATACTAGTAGGTGTTACTTTATCCATTAAAATATCTTCTTCTACTAATACACTTACATAATACTTATTTGTTGTTTCTCTTGATATAGTAGCATTTACTATCTTACCTTCTATTATTTCTTTACTTCTATATCCTCTTATCTTTACCTTACCTAATTTTGGTAATTTTATAAATCTAGTTAGTAAATCTACCTCTATATTACTATACTCTTTACCTTTATAAGTACTTCTTATACAACTAGTTCTATATGACTGTCTTGCAAACTTACTCTTAAAATTTGGATATCCACTTCTTTTTGCAAAGAAGTTATTAAAACTATCTTCTAAATCAAATATAGAACTTCTTAAGGCACAGGAATCTACTTCTTTAAGATATTCATATTGGTTTTCTAATTCTTTTAAATCTTTACATAAATCAAATGTTTTTTGTACTCCTTTTTCTTTTTGATAATTTAAATAATAGTTATAAACAAAACGACTACATCCAAAAGTCTTATGTATTAATATCTTCTGCTCTTCATTTGGATATAATCTAAATTTATATGCTCTATATATTTCCATAATACGAACCCTCTTTCTTGTAACTTAAGTGTACTACATAAAATATACGTTCGTCAATACATAAATTCGATTTTTATCCCAAAAAACGCAATTTCCTTATAGATAAAAAAGAAGCTATTAAATAAAGCTTCTTCTTCTAAAAATACATTTATAATTTTATCAAGATTAAGCAGCTTTTTCTTCTTCCTCTTGACCTTCTTCAACCTCAATTGCACCAGTAGGGCAAGAATCAGCAGCATCTCTTACTTCATCTTGAAGTTCTTCTTTAACACTTACAAATTCTTCTTTTTCCTTATTTTCTTCTACTTTAACTTCACTTAATCCTTCATCATTAATTTCAAATACTTCATCACATATCGCTGCACATGCTCCACATCCTATGCAAGCATCTTTATTAACTTTTACTTTCATTTTTATCACCTCTCTTAAATTATATCTTATTTTTCCTCTTTTGCCTACTTTAAATTTTTTTAATAGTATGATATCATTGAAGTATATAGTAAAGTAGGTGATATCATGGGAAGAATGGAACGGTATGATAATTCTAATAGAAGTACAGTTAGAAGTAGAACAGAAAAAAATCAAGATCTGTATAATGATTTAGGAAGATTAGAAAAATATACTACTCTAACAGATGTATCTAAAATAGAAGCAGTTGAGTTAAATGCAGCGAAAAAGAATTATCGTACAAGAGAAGGATATCACAGTTTAAAGGATTATGATATAAATATAGAAAAGCCTAAAGAAAGAAAAGAATTAGATGAATTTAATTTTCTTTATAATGATGAACATAAAACTTATGATATTAATAAAGTTTTAGAAGAAGCGAAAGAACTAAGAGAAAGAGATTCTCTAGAGAAGAAAAGAAAACTACATAATGAAAAATATAACATCTTAGAAAGTAGTGAAGAAGATTTAGAGAAATTTAAAGAAGAGACAAAATTAAGACATAAACCTATTGAAAACGAAGAAGAATTAGAAGAGTTAATACATACTATTACTTCTAAAGAACTAAGAGAGGAAATAGATAAAAAAGAAGCTGAATCTAATGACAATAACAGCTTACTTAGTGATTTAATGGCTACTAATGTAAATGAAGAAGTGCTAAAACCTATCGCTACTAAGATAGAAGATAGTAAAGTAGAAGAAGATACTAAAAAATTAGATAAAGTTAAAGAAAAGACCATGTCTTTAAAAGACGAAATAGATAAATCATTCTATACTAAGAGTCTTGATCTAAGTGAAGAAGACTTTGAAAGTGATGATGATGAAGAAGAGATTAAACCTTCAAAGTTTATTGGTTTCTTAAAGTTCTTATTCTCTTTAATATTAATACTTGCAGTTGGTTTTGGAGTATATTACGTAATTACAAACTTTTAAAAATTGTATATTAAAAGTCTTAAAATCTGTATATTAAATTCCTTAAAAAATGTATATTAAGAATTTAGAGAACTAGAAAATAATAATATTTATTTTCTATTCTCTTTTATTGTGGCGAATTTTATGATAAACTTTTAGATGTAAATAACAATATCGATAAGGGGGAATAGAAAATGAATTTAAACTTCGTCTTAAATGATTACGTTTTAATATGGAATCTTTTATTTGGTGCCTCTATTTCTTCTAATATTCAATGTTTTAAACAGAAGTTGTGGAAAAACTATCGTCATAGTTATAATGATTTATATAAAGAAGAAGAATTAATATTAAAAGACCCTAAAAACTATATACCAGCAGATGATACTATCTTTGATATGGTAAAAGCTAGTGATATATATAAAGAAATAAGAGAAGATACTGAAAAATATCGCCTAGAACTATTACATACTTGGGATAAAATAAAAAAAGACTTAAATAAAAACTTAAAAGAAATACTTAGATTTGATATTAAACTATATCATGTTTTAGTTGTAGATAAAAAATTAGATGTTATAGGAATGAATATACCTAAAAGTAAAAGAGTAAATACTATTACTTGGGGTAATAGAGCTGATAGTGATAATTATACCCTTGCTATCATCAATATCATTGAACATATTGTAAGAAAAGAACTAGCAACATACAAGAGCGAATATAAAGATATAGTAGATGCCATTATAGAACTTGCTATTGATAATGAACTAACATCAAGAACATTAAATAAAAGTGTTTACTTAAGAGGAGATAGTTCTCTAAAATATCTTAAAAGACAACTATATCCTTACTTTCTTATGTATTTAGGATATTCTAAAGAAGAGATATTAAATAGAATGATGGAAGATAAGATTATCTTTGAACTAGATAAATATACTTTTGAAAGAGGATTAGCAACTGTTGATTTAAAAACTTTTATTAACTTTTGTATTAAGAATCAAAAACATATATTAAAGATTAAAGAATTAGAAATAATATAGGATAGTGGTGCGGTATGGATAGTAAATTAAATTTATTTTTGAAAAAGATTAACTTAAATAGTGAGTACTTTGACTTCTTTAAAAGTTCAACCTTAGATAAAATAGTAATTAATAAAAATAATAAAAGTTTTTTAGTTAAAATAACTATTGATAAATATTTACCTAAAGACATATTATCTAATCTAGTAGAGAATAAGTCTTTATTTTCAGATGATTTAACCTATAACTTTACAGTTAGAAACCCTGATAATAATATGTTACTAGATTATTATCCTTACTTTTTAGATATCTTAAAATCTAAAGATAAAATAAAACTAATAGATGTTTATAAAGATTCACTAGTTTATGAAAGTGATACTCTAAGACTTATCGCTTATAATAAAAAAGAAGAAGATAGACTAAAAGAAATAAGTAATGATATAAATAATTTCTATCATAATATAGGTTTTCATGACTATATACCTGTTATCTTAAGAGAAGATAATTTAATAGAAGAAGAGATAAGTAATGAATTAACTAATGTTACTATTCCTGAACCTATTAAGAAAGATGTTATTAAAGAAGAGCCTAAACGTTATAATAATAGTGGTACTCCTAGAAGAAGAAAAAGTACTGATGAAGGATGTATACTAGGTAAGACTATAGATAGTGAACCTATTAAGATGAGTTTATTACTAGGAGAAGATAATGATGTAACAGTAGAAGGATATATCTTTGGTACTGATTATTTTGAGTCTAGTAAGACTAATTTTAAGATTATTACTTTAAAAATAACAGATGAAACAGATAGTATCGCTTGTAAAGTATTTTGCAATGAAGATGAAGAGTATGCTAGACTTTGTAAAGCTTTAAAAGTAGGAACATGGCTTAAGATTAGAGGTTATACAAAAATAGATAATTTTTCTAAAGATGAGTTAGTACTTAATGCTAGAGATATTATGCCAGTAGAGCATGAGGAAGAAGAAATTACTGATGAAGCGAAAGAAAAAAGAGTAGAACTACATGCTCATACGATGATGAGTCAGATGGATGGAGTAGCAGATGAAGTAAAACTAGTAAAACAAGCGATGAAATGGGGACATAAAGCAATTGCCATAACAGACCATAATGGTTGTCAAGCTTTCCCTAATGTCTATCATTTAGTAAGAGATTATAATGCAGGTAAAGAAGAAAAAGATAAGTTTAAAGCCCTATATGGAACAGAACTTGTTATGGTAGATGATAATGTAGATATCGTTATTAGACCTAATGATGGTAAACTATTAGACCAAACTTATGTTGTTTTTGACTTTGAAACTACAGGTTTTAATGCCGGTGGTGCTGACTCTATTATTGAAATTGGTGCGGTTAAGATGAAAGGTGGAGAAATCCTTGAACGTTATGACGAACTAATTAATCCAGGAAGACCTTTACCTGCTAAGATAACAGAGATAACAAATATAACAGACTTAATGTTAGAAGATAAAGATAATGAAGAAAATGCTGTTAAAAGATTTATTAAATGGTTTGGCGACTTACCAATGGTTGCCCATAATGCTAAGTTCGATGTTTCTTTCTTAGAGATGGCTTATAAAAAATATAATCTAGGTGAGTTTAAGAATCCTGTTATCGATACCCTAGAACTATCAAGAACTCTAGATAATAACTATGCTCGTCATGGTCTATCCGCTCTAGTTAAAAGATATAATGTCCCTTGGGATGAAGAAAGTCATCATAGAGGAGATTACGATGCTGAAGGTACTGCTTTAGTCCTATATAAAATGTTAGAGAAACTAGATAGTAGAAATATAGAGACAATGGAACAACTTTCAAATATAGTAGATTCTAAAGAGATGTATAAATATGGTAATACTAATCATATCAATATCATCGCTCTAAATAAAAAAGGACTAAAGAATCTATTTAAAATAGTATCTTTTGCCAATACAACTTATCTATATAAAACACCAAGAATACCAAGAAGTGTTATTAATGAATATAGAGAAGGACTTTTAATTGGTAGTGGTTGTTATGAAAGTGAAGTCTTTAAACAGGCTTCTAGTAAGAGTGAAGAAGAACTATCTAATATCATTAGATTCTATGACTATGTTGAAGTACAACCACCAGAGTGTTACTCCCATTTAGTAGAAACAGGAGACTTTGCCAATGAAGGTGAAGTAATTAGTAATATCAATAAAATTATTAATACAACTATTGATGCCGGTAAGTTAATTGTGGCAACAGGAGATGTTCATCACTTAACAAGAGAAGATAAAATATATAGAGAAATAATTGTCAATCAAAAAGTTCCAGGAGGAGGACGTCATCCTCTAGCAAGAGGGGGTATTAAAAATATTCCATCAAATCACTTTAGGACAACAACAGAGATGTTAGAAGACTTCTCATTCTTAGATGATGAGACTAGAAAATTAATTGTTATAGATAATCCTAAAAAAATTGCTGATATGACTGAGATTATAGAAGTTATTATTGAAACAGGAGGAATACCTTTTTCCCCTAAAATTGATAAAAGTGTAGAAACTGTTACTGATTTAGTCTTTACAAAAGCTAGTGATATGTATGGAGAACCACTTCCTTATAATATTGAAGAGAGAATTAGTACAGAGTTATATGGAGATGGAGTTTTTAAAGCCGTAGAAGCTAAGTTAAAAAGAGAAGAGCCTAATCTAAGTGAAGATGAGTTTAAGAAGAAGTTATTCGCTAACTTACATAGTACTCTTCTAAAAGGCTTTGATGAAGTAAAGAGAGTAATAAAAGAAAATCTTAAAATAACTGACCCTGAAATAACAGATGAAGACTTAGAGAAAACGCTTAAAAAGAACTTAGGTGGTGTAATAGGTGGAGGATTTGATGTTATTTACCTAATCGCTCAAAAGTTAGTTAAACACTCTAATGATGATGGTTATATCGTTGGTTCCCGTGGTTCTGTTGGTTCATCTTTCGTCGCTACCATGATGGGAATAACTGAAGTAAATCCTCTTCCAGCCCACTATCTATGTCGTAATAAAGACTGTAAGTACTCAGAATTTATTAATGATGAAGGAGTCCCTTATGGAAAAGATTATCCATCAGGTTATGACTTACCAGATAAGACTTGTCCTAAGTGTGGCGAGCCTCTAGGTAAAGAAGGACAAGATATGCCATTTGCAACCTTCTTAGGTTTCAATGCCGATAAAGTTCCCGATATTGACCTTAACTTCTCAGGAGAATATCAATGGAAAGCTCATGAATATACTAAAGTACTATTCGGAGTTGATAACGTATATAGAGCAGGTACAATTGGTACAGTAGCAGAAAAAACTGCTTACGGTTATGTTAGAGGTTATTTTGAAGAACATGGAATTGTTGGTAAAAGAAGTACAGAGATTGAACGCCTTGCCAAAGGATGTACTGGTGTTAAAAGAACAACAGGACAACACCCTGGAGGTATCGTTGTAATACCAGGATATATGGATGTCTTTGATTTTACACCATTCCAGTATCCTGCCGATGATAACACATCACTTTGGCGAACAACTCACTTTGATTACCATGCCATCGATCAAGACGTTTTAAAACTAGATATACTAGGTCACGATGATCCTACAGTCCTTAGAATGTTACAAGATTTATCTGGTATAGATATTACAACACTACCAATGGATGATAAAAAGATATTCTCAATTCTTTCTAGTCCTGAAGCCTTAGGAGTAACAGAAGAGGATATCTTATGTCCTACTGGAACATTAGGACTACCTGAACTTGGAACTCGTTTTGTTATTCAAATGTTAGTTGAGACAAAACCAAGTACTTTCGCTGAGCTTGTTAAAATATCAGGACTATCACACGGTACTGATGTTTGGGCAGGAAATGCTAGTGAATTAATTAGAAATAATATTGTTCCTTTTAAAGACGTTATAGGTTGTCGTGATGATATCATGGTTAACCTAATGAACTGGGGTATGAAACCTATTAGAGCCTTTAAAATAATGGAGCATGTTAGAAAAGGTAAGGCGACTAAAGACCCTGAAACATGGAAGGGTATGGTTGAAGAAATGAAAGCTGCTAACGTTCCAGAATGGTATATTGAGTCATGTCATAAAATAAAATACATGTTCCCAAAAGCTCATGCTTGTGCCTATGTTATGAGTGCTATTAGAATCGCTTGGTTTAAAGTCTATAAACCATTATTCTACTATGCAGCCTTCTTCTCAATTAGAGTAGATGATTATGATATAGAAACTATGATAAAAGGCTATAATGCTATTAAAACAAGATATGAAGATTTAATGGCTAAAGGCTTTGAAGTTACTAATAAAGAGTCTAATATAATAGATTCACTTCATGTTGCCCTAGAAGCAACTGCACGTGGAATTAAATTTGCCCCTATTTCTTTAGAAAAAAGTGATGCGACAAGGTTTGTTGTTGATACCGAACATGAAAATACTTTAATACCACCATTTAAAACTATCGATGGACTAGGTTTAACAGTTGCCAAGACTATAGTGGAAGCAAGAGAAAACGGACCATTCCTAAGCAAAGAAGATTTACAAAAACGTGGTAAAGTTTCAAAGACACTAACCGATAAAATGACTGAGATGGGAATACTTAATGAATTACCTGATTCTAATCAGTTAAGCTTGTTTTAATTGACAAAGTAACAAAAAAGTGATATAATATGGCTACATTCGATGAAGGGGGAATAATAATGGAAAATTTAGAATTGAATGAACAAAAATATAATAATGATATGATCACATTATCAAGAATTGGTTTTAGACCAATTTACACTAGTAAAGAGGATGCTTTCACTATTATGTATAGCGGTTTGACATCTTCAGTATGTTCTGTAGAACTTAATGGAGGTAACGTATCTCTTGATTTAGCTAGTCCATATCTTGAAACAAATAAGAAGACTGATAATATTATGGATGTATTTACAGCTATTAAAGATATGGAACAAGTACCTGTTAGAGACCTAACAGTTGAAGATTTACCACTTTTATCTAGTAAAGAAAAAGAACAAATAATGCCTGATAAAGATATTGCTACATATTTTAACTTTAAGGAAAATTATGATAGTTCATTAGGTATGGGTGATGAATACTGGACAAAAAGATTATTAAGAGAAGCTAAAAATGAATTTGGGCATGGTGCTATATTAGAAGGTGCCTTTGAAAGTCCTTCAATGATGGTAGAAGAATATGAGAGTTATGCTTCACAAAATAAGAAGGAAAAAGAAAGCCTACAAAAAATTAATAGATTAGGACAAATGCCATATGGAGTACAAACTTTAGTAGCTAATTCATTACAAGAAGCTAATGAAGTTACTGATGAAATTTCAAAAAGAAAATAAATTAAGTTCTCTATATTAATCAAAAATAATAATGATATATGTAAAATGAATACATATATCATTTTTGTTAGTATAAAATTTGACAAAGTAACAAAAAAGTGATATAATATGGCTACATTCGATGAAGGGGGAATAAAGAATGGAAAATTTAAATTTTAGAGAGAATGTTTTGAGAATAGGACATTATGATATTTATAAAAAAGGTTCTGCTAGTGTTAAAAATTTACGAATTTTAAATACTGGTAATAAATATGGTATTATGACTACTAAAGCTTGTTTTTATGAAGATGGAATGTCTTTTGATGATAGAAAGGCAATCTTTTTAGAACGTCGCAAAAAGGCTGCAGCAGATAATAAATATGCTTTTGACCCATATAAATTTTATATGCCTATTCAAAATGGTGAAGGTAAAGCAGTAGAACTTACAAGAGAAATGGTAGAAGCCTATGAAGATGGTTGGGATTTAGATATCGAAGCTGATATTTTAATTACAACTGATAAAATCCCAGGAGTAGTAGCTGGTTTCCCAGTTGCTGATTGCCCTGTTATTGTAGCAAGTGACTTAAAAAATGGTGTAACAGCGACTGCTCATTGTAGTAACAAAATGATTAATAATTATTTACCAATTAGAACTGTAGAAGCCTTACAAAGTATGTATGGTAGTAAAAAAGAAGATATATATATCTATGTGGGTCCTCATGCAGGTAAGGGGTACTCTTATGATAGATACCCAGATTTTGCTACTGAAAGTTTCTGGGAACAAACAGGTGCACTTAAACAATTAGCTGCTAATGATTTTAGAATTCATATGGATAAAGCCATAACATATCAATTAAATCCATCTGAATATGAAACATATATTATAAATACTGATAATACTAGAACTAATCCAAATTATTATTCTAATAATGTTTATAATCATGGTAAAGGACCAGAAGATAAAAATGGTATGCATTTTGAAGGAGCATATTATCAAAAAACAAAAAGACTGTAAAAAAGAGTTAAAAATAAAAGACTCTTTTTTCTTTTTGTGATATACTTTTAACTAGGAGGAAGTATGGAAAAGATTAACCTAGATAAAGTAAATTACATACAATATGGTAATGTTAAAGGTAAGGATATTATTTTACTGCATGGTTGGGGACAAAACATTGAAATGATGGAACCACTTGGTAATCCGCTATCTTGTAAATACCATATTACAATATTAGATTTTCCTGGTTATGGAAAAAGTGCTGAACCAGATGAAGTTTGGACAGTATCTGATTATGCCGAACTTGTTCATGAGCTAGTGAAAAAGTTAAAGATTAAGAAACCTACATTAATAGGACACTCTTTTGGAGGTAGAGTTGCTATAGTTTATGCATCAATCTATGAAGTTGATAGAGTAGTCTTATTTGGAGCTCCTTGTGTTAGAACTAAAAAAGGATTAACTCTAAAAGAGAAAATGTTAAAGAAAGCAAAAACATTACCAGGTATGGGTAAAATTGCAGAGATTGCTAAGAACTATATCGGTTCTGAAGATTATAAAAATGCCACACCTAAAATGCGAGAAATCCTAGTTAAAACAGTTAATGAAGATTTATCGGACTATGCTAAAAAAATAACTGTTCCAACACTACTTGTTTGGGGTGAGATGGATGAAGCAGCACCACTTGAAGAAGCGAAGCTCTTAGAAGAGTTACTTACTGACGGAGCCTTAATTGTTCTACCTGGAACACATTATGCCTATCTTGAGAATTTAAACCAGGTAATAAATATTATAAATAATTTTATGGAGGGATAAAATGATTGAAATACTTTTAATTTTAGTTGCTACGATAGCAATTATCATCAAATCTAAAAAAAGTTTACATATGTTACAACAAAACTTATATAATGAAAACAACCGTTATATTAAATGGGTTGTTAATAATAGTTCTAATTTCTTTTCACTAGAACTTTTAGCAGTACTTATAGTAGCAGTTGCTAATGTCTTCTTAATTAATGATGATACTATAAGTTTAGTCTTAAATATTATAGCAATCATTCTATATATAGTTTATGCTATCAAATTTAGAAAAGACTTAAAGAATGAACAAGTAAAGAAACCTTTAGTAATAACTGCAAGAGTAAAAAGATTAATTGCAACTACAACAATACTACATTTAATACCAATAGTATTTATTATTATATATAGAGATAATTTATTAATTAGTCATTTCTTAATCTTTATCTTTATACTTTTTGCCTATTTAAATACTTTTATAATCCTACTAGCAAACTTTATTAACAAATATACTTTAGAAAAATATGTATATCATCATTTCAAGAGTATGGCTGTTAAGAAGTTAAAAAATATGCCTAACTTAAAAGTTATTGGTGTAACAGGTAGTTATGGTAAGACAAGTAGTAAGAATATTCTAGCAGACATATTAAATATTAAATATGCAACCTTACCTTCGCCTCGTAACTTAAATACTCCTTATGGTTTAATTATTACTATTAATAATCACTTAGATAAATTTACAGAAGTATTTATCGCCGAGATGGGTGCCTATGTTAGAGGAGAAATTAAAGATTTATGTAATTTAGTTCATCCTAAATATGGTATCTTAACACGTATTGGTACTGCTCACTTAGAAAGTTTTGGTAGTGAAGAGAATATTCAAAAGACTAAATTTGAACTTATTGAATCATTACCACTTGATGGAGTAGGAGTACTTAATAGAGATGATCCTAAACAAGTAAGTTATAATCTAAAAAATAAATGTAAAATATTATGGATTGGTATCGATGAGAAAGATGTAGATGTTCATGCTAGCAATATAAGATGTTCTAGTGTTGGAACTACCTTTGATGTAACCTTTAAGGGTGATAAGAAAAAATATGAGTTTGAAACTAAACTATTAGGTAATCATAATGTTTATAATATTTTAGCAGGTCTTGCTTTAGGACGTGAATTTGGTATCTCTATTACTAAATTACAACAAGCGGTTAGAAATGTTAAACAAGTAGAACATAGACTAGAACTTAAGAAAATGGGTTACTTCTATCAAATAGATGATGCTTATAACTCAAATCCAGTAGGTGCTAAGAGTGCTTTAGAAGTTTTATCTATGATGCCAGGACTAAAAGTAGTAGTAACACCAGGTATGATAGAACTTGGTGATAAAGAAGAAGAACTTAATAAAGAGTTTGGAAAGCAAATCGCTACTATTTCTAAAGCAGACTATGTAGTTCTAATTGGTGAGAAGAGGACTAAACCTATTAAAGAGGGATTAAAAGAAGCTAAATATAATATGGATAATTTAATTGTTTACAATGATGTCAAAGAAGCATATAATTTTATAAGAGGTATAAAAACAAAGAAAGAAATCTATGCCTTATTTGAAAATGATTTACCTGATACATATAATGAAAAGTAGGAGGATGAAAAAATGAAAATTAAATTAGGAGTTGTATTCGGTGGTGAATCCGTTGAACATGAAGTAAGTATTATTTCAGCAGTTCAAGCCATGAATAAAATAAATCAAGAAAAATATGATATTATCCCTATCTATATAACTAAAGATGGAGAATGGTATACTGGTAATATGTTAATGGATGTTGAAGTATATCAGGATTTAGATTTAATTAAGAAATATGCAAGTAATGTCGTATTATATAAGAAAGATGGAGCCTTTGTTCTTCAAAGTAAAGGATTATTTAAGAAAATTGTTACAGACTTAGATGTAATATTTCCAATTACCCATGGTACTAATGTAGAAGATGGCGTACTACAAGGATATTTCCAAACAGTAGGTATTCCTTATGTTGGACCTAATGTTTACTCAGCAGTTGTATCACAAGATAAAGCATATATGAGAGATATCTTTAAAGCTAATGATATTCCAGTACCAACATATACATGGTTCTATGATACAGATTATAAAAATGATCCTGATGAAGTAATTAAAAAGATAGAGAAAATAAAATATCCAGTTATTATAAAACCTGCTACAACAGGAAGTAGTGTAGGAATAGGTGTTGCTAACAATAAAGATGAGTTAGTTAAAGCCATTGAGGAAGCTATTACTTATGATAGTAAAATTGTAGTTGAAGAAGTAATTAAAAACTTAATGGAAGTAAATATCTCTGTTTTAGGTAATTATGAAAACCAAGAGACAAGTGTTATTGAAGAAGTATTATCTAAGAGTGCTTTTCTAACATATGATGAGAAATATATTGGTAGTGGTAAAGTCAAAGGAAAACTAGGAGCTAAAATGACTCCATTAAAAGGATCTAAAGGTATGGCTTCAGCAGATAGAAAAATACCAGCAGACCTTACTGATAAAATGAGTAAAGAAGTAGAAGAACTTGCTATTAAAGTATTTAGAGCCCTTGGAAGTAGTGGAGACGCTCGTATTGATATGTTAATTGATAGCAAAGCTAAAAAAGTATATGTTAATGAGATTAACTCAATACCAGGATCACTTGCTTTCTATCTATGGGATCCTAAAGGAAAAGATTATACTGAACTATTAGATGATATGATTAGTATTGCTATTAAAGATTATAAAAAACGTGAAAGTAAAACACATTCATTCAAAACAAATATCTTACAAGGCTTCGCCCATAATGGTCTAAAAGGAATGAAAGGTAAATTACAAAATAAATAGAACTTAGATAATTGCTAAGTTCTTTTTTTGACTTTACTAAAGCCTAATTCTATACCTTTATCAATGTTTTTACTATCAAACATCGCAAGCCTTTCATAAATTAAATCTATATAATCATCTAATGACATATTAACTAGTTTTCTTGCTGCAATTACTTTCATATCATTAAATACATTGTTAACATTATTTATAGTATCTTCAAATCCTTTTTCTAAAATAAAGTCACCACTATTAACATTAAACTCATCAAGACCAATATGAGTATTTTGATTATATAAAGATATTATCTTAGCAGTAATAACTTCTTCAATAACATCTTTATCATCATCCTTAAACTCTTCAAAGTGATAATCAGGTTCAGGTACATAAATACCTAACTTTTCATCTAAATAACTTATACATCTAGCTTGATAATAGTAAGGAGTCATATAAATTTCTCTATTATACTTAGGACTACCATAATAAAGTAGGGGACTAACTACATCATCATTATTTTTACTAAGGATTTTTAAGTTGTCATATTCACTCTTTACTTTACCATATTCTAAATTAGGTTGTCCCATTAATAAAGTATATTTTTTATGCCCATTATCTAAGACATAAACAACTTCCATATGTCCCCAGTTTATAAACTTAATTCTTATGTTTTTACTATAATAATTAGGATAATTTTCCTTTAGATAATTAGCAAAGTCATTTTCAATAAATTCACTTGTTTTAATTACTTCTTCAATAGGCTGTTGTTCTGGACTAAGTTCATAATAAATAAAGTCATAATCATTAATACCTAAAGCTTCTTTTTCTTTCATAGTACTCCCTCCATGCTAGTTATTATAATGAAAAAAAGAGAAAATAGCAAACAAATTAGTGCCAAACAGATTAAAACTACTGGAAATTTACTCAGTAGTATCTTTTAATTTCTCATTAATTATCTTTAAGTTATTATTAAGCCTCTCATCATTTGGCTCTATTCTTAAAGCTTTCTCTAAGAATACTTTACTAGCTTCTATTTCTCCTTTATTATAGTAAGAAATACTTAATAAGTCATATGGAGTATAACCAAAACTAAACGTCTCATTTATATAGCTCTTAGTATGACTTTTTATATTTAAAGCAAGATTTACATAATGAATAGTATTATCATAATCCTCTAAAGAATAATAGAGTAGGGCCATTTCCATATAAGGATCTCTTAAATAAGGAGCTTCCTCAATCGCTTTTAGAAGCCACATTTTCGCTTCATCATATCTTTTTAAGTACTTATAACATCTTCCAATAAATCTCATAGAAGCACATCTTTCATCTTTCCAAGTAGCATTTTCTAAATTTAAATGTTTAATCAAAGTATCAATCGCTTCATTATATTTACCATAATACATATATTCACGTCCTAAGTAATGCATATTTCTATCATCATTAGGATCTTCTTTAACGGAGATTTCAAGTAAAGGAAGATAACTACTTCTAGACTTAGTTCTATCAGGATAATGATTTAAAATAATATTATCAGTAACATTAAAAGTTTCAACCCCATCATACTTTAATATCTCATGAACTGGATGATACCAAGAATAACCTAATCTTTTATGAATCTTCTCATAATAAAAACTTATTATAGGATTATTGTTTTCATCTAAATACCAGTTATAAATATATCTAAGTCTTGTAGTATTATCATGCCAAGCTTTCTCTAACTCATCTCTCCAACCAGGTAAAAATACCTCATCTAAATCAGTACATACACAAATATCAGTATCTTCTGGTACTAATTTTAAAGACTCATTTCTTGCCACATCAAATCTCCAAGGCTCTATTTTTTTTACCTCTACATGAACACCTTTTTCTTTTAGTTTTTCTACCGTATTATCAGTAGAACCTGTATCAAGAACATAAATCTCATCAGCTTCTTTCATAGATTCATACCATCTATCTACAAATTTCTCTTCATTTAGACATATAGTATAAACACATACTTTATATTTACTCATAAATACACCTCTCTATATTTTATGAAAAACTTATAAAAAAGTAATAGTCGCATATAAATATATTAAGGAGGACTTTATGATAAAAAGAATAGTTTATAGTTTATTACCAATAGTAGGAGGAGCATTAGTAGGTTTAATTATATCAGGTTATATGAATTACGGGGATATGGTAAAGCCTCCACTT
>CASEWH010000092.1 GCA_949291575.1 uncultured bacterium | reverse complement strand
TAGTTTTCTAATAGATGAAAGTCTGTATATACATTTTCTGAATTGTGTCCATAAATTAATATTTTCTTATCATCTATATTATTTCTATAATCAAGGAAATTACTACCTAGATCATTTTTTGACTTATCAAGGTAATGATTAAGATAAAATTCATTATCAGTTCCTTTTACGATTGGAGTTACTAAATTAGTATTTTCTATAGAAAGTTCGGCAATAATTTCTTCATTGTTAAATTCTTTTTGATAATTTAAGATAATATTTTCATTATTCCTAACACTTAAAGTACTAATATCTTGATATATTTTCTTATTATTATGTTTTTTCTTATCATTATCTTGACTTTGAAAAGTAACTACTAGAAAAATACTACTTATTAATAATAAAACAATAGTGCATTTTTTTATAATTTTTCTTTTCATAAGCTCTCCTAAGTCTAAAAGAATCCCATTAGGAATTCTTTTTCATAACTACCAGATAAGTTCCACTTAATATAAGTAATAAAGGTAAGTATAGATTTTCGCATTTTGAATTTGTTCCTGTAGGCGGTGGAGTAATTACTCATACATCAATTGAATCATCAGGAATATCAATAACTGGTATTTCTTCTTTCTTTTTAGGTTCATAAATATATGTAACAGTGATTGTACCATCAATATATTTACCTTTTTCTTCTCCATCTATCTCATATAGAGTATAACCATCAAATTCCTTTTCTTCTGTCTTATAGTCTTTACCTACCATATCAGTAGTTGTTATATCTTCATATAAAACATTACCTTCAGTGTCTATATATTTTGCAATAACAGTTCCTTTTAAAGCAGAGTAAGTAAATTGTAAATCAAGATTAAACTCATAACCTAAATAGGCATTATTAATGTAAGAGCCTGCTGTATATAAAGTGCTATTTAGAGTATAACCACTAGTATTAGAGTTTAAAGTTCCAGCATTTTCTTTAATATAATTATCACCTTTAACTTCATCTCTCATATATGTTCCTATAGATAACTCTTCAGAATCATTTTCTTTATATTCATCATCAAACCCAAAAGAAATACCTTTGTTATAGAAATAATCATAACTTAAAGCGATTACATCAGGGTTAGTTTCAATGTTATATGTAAATCCTTGTTCCATTCCATAACTTTCAAAGAAGTCATCTAAAGCATCATCTGATAGGTTAACAAGTTTAGTGGCATTAGTACCATATTTTTCATTGTAATATTTAAGTAGATATTCTTCGATAGAGTTATAGCCATTAGATTTTATTTCACTTAAGATATCTTCAATATCGGTTGACATACTAATAAATATACCTAAGTCTTTATAAGCACTGTTTGTTGTAGTAAATGGATCATTTTCTCCTAATATTTCTCTAATAATACCATCAGGGAATTGATCTAGTCTTGTATAATTAGTACTGTATTTTTCATTATAAAAGTCTAATAAGTATTTAGTATAATCAGTAATACCATCCCGATATCCATTTTCTTTTAAAGCTTTATCAATTATCTCATCAGTCATATTCTTATTACTTGAATTAGGTATTAATGCTTTTAATGCTGTATTATAAGTTCTATTAACATGATAGTTTTCATTTACTGTTTTTCCATTAAATAATAAAGAACTTTTACTTGTATTATCACTTAACTTATCATAGACAATATCTTCTTTAGGAAAGATTTCAAAAGATGTATCATCATAATTATAAGTAAAGCTTGATAAATTATTAATAACAAAATTAATAGTTATTTTATCTCCTGGTTGAATAGTATTATTCATATAAAGATTATTCTTATCATCACCATAAATATTTTTAGCAATCTCAGTAAAGACATCAGGTGATATTACAATAGTATCTAAATCATAATCTTTAGGAATAGTAACATTTACAGTAACAGAGCCTTCAAACCAATATGGTCCAATATCCATTTTACTAAAGTCATAATCAATAATAAGCCCTTCACTTGTTACTTTTCTTTTAGGTTGTACTGCATTCCATCTACTAGATATTTCATTATTACTTCCTTTGTTTTCTAAAGCTTTAACATCAGTTATAAAACATATACTTAAGATTAATAAAAAAATACTAAAAAATATTCTTTTCTTTGCCATTTTTTTCCTCCCATAAATATTATTCCCAAACCTTTATATTTTATGCAGAATAAGTAAAAAAGTTTGGTAATAGTAATTCATATATTTTCTTAAAATAGACATATGATTATATGAGAGGAGAAATGCTCATGTTTACAAGAGGAATAGATAAGAGAATGAAAATAATTCTTTTAATATTTAGTAGTATTTTATTAGTAATAGTCTTAAGAGTGTTTTATGTACAGGTAGTAGATTATAAAAAACTATCAACTCTTGCTAGTGACCTTTGGAGTAGGAATCTACCTATTGAAGCATCAAGGGGAAGGATACTTGATAGAAATGGGGTAGTCCTTGCAGATAATATTACAACTACATCTTTAGTTTTAATACCTAATCAGATTAAGAATAAAAAAGAAGTTACGGCAAAACTTGCTGAGATTCTAGGAGTAAGTTTTGATGAGATGAAAGAACATGTTTATAAGGAAACATCTATTGAAAGGGTTCATCCAGAAGGTAGAAGACTATCTTATGAGGTAGCAGATAAAATAGAAGCTTTAAACTTTGATGGAGTTTATTTAGTTAAAGAGTCTAAAAGATATTATCCTTATGAAGAAATGTTATCTCATGTTTTAGGATATGTTGGAATAGATAATCAAGGTTTATCTGGAATAGAGTTACAGTATGATGATTATCTAACTGGAGAAAATGGAGCGATCAAGTATTTTAGTGATGCTAAAGGTAATAAACTAGAACTAACTGATTTATATATAGAGCCCCAAGATGGTATGGATTTACAACTTACTATTGATATAAATATTCAAAAGTCAGTTGAGCGTGAACTAGATAATGTTGTCGATATGTTTAATCCAGATATGGCTCTTGCCGTTGTAATGAATCCTAAAACAGGAGAGATACTTGCGATGAGTTCTAGACCTAATTTTGATCCTAATAGTTATCAGAATTACTCTCAAGAAGAATTATCTCGTAATCTTCCTATATGGGCTAGTTATGAACCAGGTTCTACTCAAAAGATAGTTACAACGGCAGCGGCAGTAGAAGAAGGGGTAGTTGATCTTTTTAAAGATGAGTTTACTGATACTGGTTCTGTTCAAGTAGATACTGCTAGAATTAAATGTTGGAAAGCAGGAGGTCACGGACACCAGACATTTCTTCAAGTCCTTCAAAATTCGTGTAACCCTGGTTTTGTTAAGATGGGACAGTTACTAGGCAAAGAAAGATTATTTCACTATTTAGACTTATTTGGTTTTGGAAATAAGACAGGAATAGATTTAAATGGAGAAGGAGAAGGAATTATCTTTCCTCTTGAAAATGTTGGAAATATAGAACTTGCAACTACTGCCTTTGGTCAGGGTATTAGTGTTACACCTATTCAACAAATAACAGCGATATCGGCAGTTATTAATGGGGGAGACTTATTAAAGCCTTTTGTCTTAAAAAATATCTTAGAGCCTGAGACTGGTAATGTAATGGAACATAATAGTAAGACTAAAGTAAGAAAAGTGATAAGTGAAGAGACTAGTGAAATTATGAGATATGCCCTAGAAACAGTAGTTGCCTTAGGAGGAGGTAAATCTGCTTATATTGATGGTTATAGAATAGGTGGTAAGACAGGTACTGCTCAGAAAGCTGTTAATGGTGCTTATCTTGCTAACAACTACATAATGTCCTTTGTTGGTATTGTTCCATCTAATGATCCAGAAGCAGTACTTTAT
>CASEWH010000091.1 GCA_949291575.1 uncultured bacterium | reverse complement strand
TAATGCACTTAAAGTTGTTATTATAACATTACTTTTATTTGCTTTATTAACATGGATTTTACCTTGTGCAACTTATCAAACTGAGTATACAGAACTTGGTAGATATCAAGTTGGTTTATTTGATATTTTATCATATCAATCAACTGTTCTTGGTTACTTTGGTTATGTTGCTTTATTTGTGTTAGTTGTTGGTGGATTCTATGGAGTTTTATATAAAACTGGAGCTTATAGAAGAATGCTAGATAGTCTAGTAAAGAAGTTTAAGGGTAAAGAAGTAATATGCTTAGTTGTTATTATGGCATTATTTGCATTTTTAACTTCATTTGCAGGACTACAATTAGCATTATTAATGTTATTCCCATTTGTTATTTCATTAGTACTTATGATGGGATATAATAAAAGCACTGCCGTTGCTGTTACTGCAGGTAGTGTGGCTGTAGGTTTAATGGGAACAACATTCTCTTATAATACAACTCAAGTATTACAACAATACTTATCAGTAGAACTTACAGATTTAATCTGGGCTAAAATTGTTTTATTAGTCTTAGGAGTAGTTTTACTTGCTTTATTTGTTTTAAAATTTGGTAAGAAAGCTAGTACTAAGAAAGTTGATGATAAAGAAGAGTTTATCCCAGAAGAAGTTAAGAGTGTGAAAGCTAAAGATAAAGATAAGGACAAGGATAAGAAACATAAAGTTAAAGTATGGCCATTAGTTTTAATCTTAGATTTAATGCTAATAGTTACAATTTTAGGTTTTATTCCTTGGAATGGTGCTTTCGGTATAACTTTATTTGATGATGTAACTACTGCTATTACAGAATTTGAATTATTTGGTTTCCCTATCTTTGGTAAGATTTTAGGGGCGATCAGTGCTTTTGGATATTGGACTTTAGTAGAGTTAGTGACTCTAATGTTACTTGCTATCATTATCCTTAAATTTGTTTATAAAATTAAATGGGATGATGTATTTGATGGATTTGGTAAAGGTGTTAAAAAAGCATTAGTACCTGCTTTAATTGTAATACTAATCTATACTTGTTTAGTACTTACTACTTATGATCCATATCAATTAGTTATCTATAAATTTATTTTAGGATTAACTAAAGGATTTAATATCTTTACTACTGGTTTAGTTGTAGTTATTTCTAGTATCTTTAACGGAGATCCACTTTATGCATTCTATAGTGTATTACCATATTTTGTAAGTGTGGTTACTGATACTAATAATTATCAACTTATTGCTGTAATATTCCAGAGCTTATATGGTATTGTTACTTTAGTAGCTCCTACAAGTATTCCATTAATGGTAACACTTGCTTATACTAATACTTCTTATAAAGAGTGGTTTAAGTATATTTGGAAACTATTAGTAGCATTACTTGTATTAGCATTTATAGTATTTACAGTATTATTACTAATAATATAGTAATCTTGGACCCTTAGGGGTCTTTTTTTTGTCAGTTTTTTGGGGCTTCTATTTCTTGATTAGAGTAAGTAAAAATCTTTACAATATTATTAGATTGGAGGAATTTTATGTTTTCAAGATTTAGTGAAGAAGCACAGAAAGCTTTGATACTTGCAAAAAAAGAGATGAATAATTTAAGACATCCTTATGTTGGAAGTGAGCATTTATTTCTTTCTATACTTTCAATGAAGGATTTAGAGATAACAAAAGTATTAGCGTCATATAATATAACTTATGAAGTATTTAAGAGGGAACTTATTAGAATAGTAGGGGTAGGTAAAGAATCTAATGAGTGGTTTTTGTATACGCCTTTGTTAAAGAGAGTTATAGAGACTGCTATACTAAATAGTAAAGAGAAAGGTGAAGTAGAAGTTAGTGTTAATGAGTTATTACTAGCAATACTTGAAGAAGGAGAAGGGGTTGCGATTAGACTTTTAATTGGTCTTAATATAGATGTAGATGAGATATATAATTCTATTTCAAAAGACTCTAAAGTTAGTAATAAAGCATTACACAAGAAGTTACTTGTAGAAGACTTTGCAGTTAATCTTAATAAAAAGATTGTAGGTAATGAGGTTGATCCTGTTATAGGGCGTGATGATGAGATAAAAAGTTTAATAGAGATATTATGTAGGAGAGGTAAAAATAATCCTTTACTGATTGGGGAAGCAGGGGTTGGTAAGACTGCTATTGTTGAAGAACTGGCTAGAAGAATAGTAGAAGGTAATGTTCCTAAACCACTTAAAGGGAAGACTATTCTTTCACTACCTATGGCTAGTTTAGTAGCAGGGACAAAATATAGAGGGGAGTTTGAAGAGAGGGTTTCTAAGATATTAAAAGAGCTTGAAGAAAATGATGATATTATTGTCTTTATAGATGAAGTTCATACGATAGTAGGTGCTGGTGGTGCGGAAGGGGCGATTGATGCATCTAACATTATAAAGCCTGCTTTAGCAAGAGGTAAGATACAGTTAATTGGAGCGACTACTACTTATGAATATCATAACTTTATAGAGAAAGATAAGGCCTTAAACCGAAGATTTCAAATTATTATGATAGAAGAGCCTAGTACTAATAAGACTAAAGAGATATTAAAGAAATTAAAGCCTTTATATGAAGCATATCACTTTGTTAGTATTAGTGATGATATTATTGATTTAATAGTAGAACTTAGTGATACTTATATTTATGAATACTATCAACCTGATAAGTCTATTGATATATTAGATGAAGTTTGTACTAAAGCATCACTTTTAGAAAGTAAGAATGATACTTTCCTTTCTAAGATAAATATAGAACTTCAGGAAGTTATAAGTAATAAGAAGAAAGCGATTATGAAACAAGACTTTGATTTAGCTTTTACTTATAAAGAGAAAGAAAAAGAGTTACTTACTAAGAAGAATGATTTAGAACTTAATTTAATGACTAAGAGAAAGCCTAAAAAAATAACTAAAGAAATGGTTGCAGATGTTATATATTTAAAGACGAAGATACCTGTTTATGAGATTAATAAAAGTAGTAGAAAAATTATAAATAACTTAGATAAAAGTTTAAAAAAGATAGTTTTAGGACAAGATGAAATTATTACTGATTTGTGTAATAGAGTTAAGAAGGTTAGACTTGGATTTCAAGATAAGCCTCATATAGAATCTTTTTTATTCTGTGGAAGAACTGGTGTTGGTAAAACTTTATTAGTTAAAGAATTTGCCAAACTTCTATATGGAGATGCTAATTTTATTAGGCTTGATATGAGTGAATATAAAGAAGCACATACTGTTAGTAAGATTATTGGGTCTCCTCCTGGTTATGTTGGTTTTGATAATCATTTAACTGTTCTTGATACGATTAGAATGCATCCTCACTCAGTTATATTACTTGATGAGATAGAGAAAGCGAGTGGTGAAGTGATGAAACTATTTCTACAAGTGCTTGATGAAGGGGTATTAACTGATTCTAGGGGTAGAAAGGTTAGATTTGATAATGTGTTTCTTTTTATGACTACTAATTTAGGGTTTTCTAAAGATTCGATTGGTTTTACAGAAAGTAAAAATAATATAGATATAGAAGATTTTCTAGGTGTGGAATTTGTTAATAGAATAGGTAAGATTTATTATTTTAATGATATAAGTAAAGATGTTATTCACAAGATTGTGGAAAAAAGATTAAATGTGTTAATAGAAGGATTTAAAAAGAAAGATTTAAAGATAGAGATATCCAAAGAAGTTGTGGATAAAGTTATTAAAGAAAGCAACTATGAAAAATTTGGGGCGAGAAGAGTTGATAAAGTTATAGATGAAGTAGTTACTCCTATTATTGTTGATGCTTGGTATAATGGAAAGAAAGAGATAACTGCCTGACTTATTTAAAACGATAGCAGTGACTAATTTAACATAGAGTATTGGCTTTCTCTATATTGTGATGTATCATTAATGTAAGAGGAAGTGATATATATGTATTTTAGAGAAACGAAAGAAATAGTAGAAAATGTAAGTAAGACATTTAAAGTGCTATTTGTTTTTGGGCCTAGAGGAGTAGGTAAAACAACACTTTTGCTTAGTTTGAAGCCTGATAATATGGAATATATAACTTTGGATGATGAAGTTTTACGTGAACAAGCGAAGAGTGATCCTAAATTGTTTTTAGAAGAACATCCTGCACCTTTACTTATTGATGAAGTGCAATATGCACCTAATTTATTTTCTTATATAAAAATAAATGTTGATAGAGAAAATAAAAATGGGATGTACTGGTTAACAGGTTCACAACAATTTCATTTGATGAAAAATGTTAGCGAGTCTTTGGCAGGACGTGTTGGTATTATTAATTTAAATAGCTTTATGTATTCTGAGATAGTTAAAAATGAAAAGAAAGAATTGTTTGACCCTGCTAAATTAAATGGTTATAAATCTATGCCTAAGATAGATGTTAATAAATTATATGAGATAATATTTAAAGGTGGTATGCCTACACTTTATATGGAGAAAGATAT
>CASEWH010000090.1 GCA_949291575.1 uncultured bacterium | reverse complement strand
CGTTACATATTATACTACTTATCCTGATAAATGTAAATCTTTAAGTGATTGTAATTACTTTATCATTCTATAAAATATCATTGATTACAAGACTAATTTCCCATCTTAATTAAAACGGGAACTTTGAATTTTATTTAATGAAGTAGATAAGTTACTTGATATTTCTTTCTTTTTCTGATATAATATGTATCACTTATTGAGTGGTGATTAAATGTGAGTAATATTAATGAACTTGTTAGTAAAGATAAAATTAAAGATATTTTTATAAATGATATGAATAATGCTAGTAGTATAGAAGAATTATTAATACTTAAATGGCATTTTGAAAAAATATTTGTTTATAAGTATTCTAATATTAAAAATAAAGTTTTTGTAGAAAATATAGAACGAATTTCTTATAATAGAGCATTGGTTAATAGTAAAATAATTATAGAAGATTTACTTAATAATTATTCATTAGAACAACTTAGAGATAAATATGATGTTACTAGAGAATCTATAAAAAGAATAGTTAGTTCTTATTTAGACTCTAATGATTATGATGAAAAAGTATTAGAAAATATAGATACTTTTAAAGATCCTGTTAAAGAAGAACAAGATAGAGAATTTATTACTGCTAAAGCTGCTGTTATGATGTTTATAGAAAATAAATGCTATTCAAGCCCTTTAGTAAGAGCTAAGTTTAATTGTGATAATTATGAGTATTATAAATATCTACATATATTAGAAACTAATAATCATCCTATATATAAAGAATTTTCTTTGCTTTATAAACATTATCTAAAAGAAATATCTTCTAACATTAATAGTAGAATAAGACAGCATGAAAAAGAAGAAAGAGAAAGGATTAATCAATATATTACGGGTTTAGATTCTAAAGAAATATTAGAAATACTATCTAATCATAATGATATAAAATTTATTGATTTTTCTCTTTGCTATGGTTTTGAAACGGATATTTTATTTGAACTTTTAAAAGATAATAAAGAGTTAAAGTATGAACTTGCTAATAATAAAGAAAATATAGTTGATATTTATAATCAATATGTTGATAGATATAAAGTGCTAATCAAAGATGTTATTAGAAAAATAATAATATTAAGTAAAGATAAGTTTACCAAACCTTTAGACTTGTATGATTATTATACAAAAACAACTTTAGATATTAAAATTCTTGCAAGATTATCTAAGGGTTTTGGTGATATAAAAAATAATACTCTTATATTACAATATCTTGATAAGTTTCCTTTTGTTCTTGAAGAAATTTCTAGAAAAGATATAACAGCCTTAAAACAAAAGGGTATAATGAGTTGTTGTAAAGATAGTATTTCTTTTACTTATAGCGAGTTTAATAGGGCATTGAGTGATATTGAAGAAAGAAGAATTCCATTAGTAAAAGGTGTGCTTTATGGCTCTATAGAGAATCAAATAGAATTAAGAAATTCTAAAGTGAAAAAGAAGGTATATCATGAATAAAGAAGAAGTTAAAGATAAAATATTATCTGCTATGAATGATGCTAGCAGCATAGAAGAATTATTAAAGTTAAAATTAGAATTTAGTAAAATCTTTTATACAAAATATTATAATTTTAAATTATCAACTTTTTATAAAAATGTTGAGAGAATTGTTTTTAATAATGCTATTTTAAATAGAGATAATATAGTTGAAGAGTTAAATAATGGTATTAGTGAAGTCGAAATTGCAGATAAATATAATATAACTTTATTGGCGCTTAGAAATTTATTTGCTGATAATAAACAGGAATCTGTTATTTTAAATTATGATTTGGATTTTATTTGTGCTAAAGTAGCGGTAAGACTTTTTCTAGATAATGAAGTATATAATGCTAATGATGCTTTAGAAAAGAAATATGTTAATAAAAAGGATTATTCAAAGTATATTGAAATTTTAAAGAATAGAAATCATCCTTTATATTATGAATATATTACTAAAGCAAAAGAATATAAAAATTCTTTATATAGAGATTTATATATAAAGAGAAATAGTAATAAAGAAAAACTAATCAAAGATGCTAATAATATAGATAACTTGAATAATAAAGAGTTATTTAGTATTTTAAATAATCCATTTTCTTTCAAGATTAATTTTTTTACTGAATATTATGGATTAAATAATATTATTTTTACTAGTATGTTAAAGCTGAATAAAAATTTGGCTTATGAGATAGTTTCTAATAGAGATAATGCTATCTTTATATATGATTATTATTTAAATCTATATAAACAAGTATCTTCGCAAGTAATTAAAGATATTATCTTATTAAGTAAAGATGATTTTAAAAAGCCTTTAGATATCTATAAATACTATGCCAATAATTATAATTTAATTTATATTGCGAAAATTGCTAAAGAACTTCCTGATTTAAAGAATAATGCTTTGATTTTAAGGTATATAGGAAAATTTTCAAGTCTATTTGAATTTTTAGATGAAAGAAAACTTAATAATATTAAACTTAAGGGCTATATGTTTTGTCTTAGTGAAAATATTTCTTTTACTAAAACTGATTTCGTTAAAGCTTTAGAAGATATTGATGAAAAAGGTATGCCTTTATTAAAGGGAGTTCTTTATGGTTCTATTAAAAGGCAAATAGAATTAAAAGATGTAAATGTGAAAAAGAAAGTACTATAATATAATAGAATTAAAGAAGGAGATTAGTCTTCCTTCTTTAATTTTTCTAAGTATAAATATATTTCTTTTAGTTTATGTTCATAACCTAAATCTTTAGGGTGATAATACTTCTTATTTTTAAGTTTATTAGGTAAGTATTGCTGTTTAACAAAAGCATTTTTATAGTCATGGGGATATTTATAAGTATCACTAGGATTTTTTAAGTGTTTAGGAATATCACCAACATTACCTTTTTCTATATCGCTTAAAGCTTCATCTAAAGCGATATGGGCTGTATTGCTTTTAGGAGATAGAGCCATTTCCGTAACAATAGTTCCTAAAGGTATTCTTGCTTCTGGTAATCCTACTAATTTAGCGGCTTCAATCGCTGCCATTACTTTAGGACCAATAGAAGGATTAGCAAGGCCTATATCTTCATAGGCAATAACTGACATACGTCTAAAGATACTATCTAAATCTCCTATTGTAATTAATCTTGCTAAGTAGTGAAGAGCAGCATCTACATCACTACCCCTAATAGACTTTTGAAAAGCAGATAACATATCATAGTAACCATCACCATTTTTATCAGCAAAGAATACTGGTTTACTATTTATTTTTTTAACAACATCTAAATCTACTTTAAAATCATTAGTAGAGTAGTATGATATCTCTAAAAGATTATAGGCATATCTTAAGTCATTTCCTGACAGTTTAGCGATATAATTAATAGTTTCATCATCTATCTTTATATTAGCTAAATAAGGGCTTTTAATCGCTTTCTTTAATCCTTCTATAATATCCTCTGTTTCAAGTTCTTTAAGTTCAAATAATTGACAACGTGACCTAATAGCAGGATTAATAGAGTGATATGGATTACTTGTAGTCATACCTATTAAAGTAATAAGACCACTCTCTAAACAAGGTAGTAAGATATCTTGTTTATCTTTATTAAGTCTATGTATTTCATCCATAATAAGAACTAGTCCATCATACATTTTCGCTTCTTCTATAACAATATCTAGATCTTTCTTAGAATTAACTGTTGCATTTAAAAATCTGTGCCTTACTCCTAAATCATTAATAATAGCATTGGCAATAGAAGTTTTACCTATACCAGGTTTTCCATATAAAATCATAGAAAATAACTTCTTATTCTTAACTAAATTATATAATATTTTATCTTCACCAACTAAATGTTTTTGACCTATTACATCTTTTAAAGAATTAGGGGCAAGCTTTAATGCTAGAGGTTTATCCATATGTATCACTTCCTTTAGTTATTTTATCAAAAAATACTGTTTTTTTAAAGATATTGATGTTATACTTTATTTATGGAGGGTTTCAGATGGATAAAAAATTAGAAAATTGTTATAAAAAATGGAAGGAAATAGATTATCTTATTTATAGAAGAAGAGAAGATCAGAGTGAAGTTTATAACAGATTAATAAAAACTGAATTAGGCAAATTTTATTTTGATTTAACTGATGAACAGAAAGAGTCATTTAAAAGAATTTACAGTTCCATTAACAGTAAAGATTATTATGATTCAGATATTTATAAATATTGTAATTTTAAAGATATTATCGAAACATATCATGAAATGTTACTGGATACAAAAATAGAAGTCTTGTACAATGCTGATTTTCCTTTTAAAAATAGAGAACTTGCTATTTATATTAAAGATGGTGTTGAAACTTATAATCCTCTAACTGATGAGAGTACAAAAGATTTAGAAGTTAGTGATGAAATTAAGTTATTTATACAAAATATTATAAATGATTTATATGGGTTTAAAGATGAACTTACTGCAGATGATATTCCTTTAATTAAAGTTATATATGAAAAATTAAAGAAAAATAATGAAGATTATGCTAAGAATGTCGCTAATATTACGATTATGGAAGATAATATTATCAATCAAGTTAAAAGAATACATAAATTAGATAAAAGTCATTTTGTTTATAAAGAAAATAGACGTCCTTTTATTGAGAATTTAAAAGAGTCTATTGCAAGTACTGAGTTAGAAATCAAAAACAGTGATAGTGGCTTTAAATATTTACTTTTATATTCTATTGAATCTGCTAAATATGAAGTATCTTTATTAGAAGGAAAGAGAGTAACTACTATTTTAAAAGAAATAGATGAAAGTAATATGAGTGAATCAGAAAAAGACTATAAAAAAGATGCTTTAATTGAAGCATATTATAATTTAACAAATATCGAATTTAGAAAACAAAGCAAAGAATATTTTGATAATGATAATGATATTTGTTATGCGACTTTTGAGACGGCAAATGCTGAAATAAATAAAAGATTAATTAAAATGAGACGAGGGTAGTAGGAGTAAGATTATGCAGTACAATAAAGATGAATTTAAATATTTTTATGATAATTATATAGGTATAAAAAATAGAATAGAAGAAACTAAAAATATAATAAATGAGCTTTTACAAAATGATAAATTAAAAGAAACATTAGAGTTTTATAATGATTTAGATAAAGAGAAACAAATAAAATTTAATAGAATTAACTGTAATATGGGATTTATTAGATATAAATTAAATAAAAAATTGTATTTAGAATTGGAAAAAGGTCTTGATAAGTTATATAAAGATTTTATAGAAAGTGAAGCTTTTCCTTTTTCTAAAGATGAATTTCATTTCTTTGTTAGTAATGATACTTATTTAGTTGATGCTATTAATGGTGAAGATAGCAGTGAGTTAAGTAAAGAGGAAAATATGCTTTTAAGTGATAGTATAACTTCAGTATGTGAATATAATCCTACTGATTATAGTAGTGATGATATACCTTTAATAAAAGTATTATATTTAAAAGATAAGCTTAAATATGAGAGAAAAGACTCACCTTTAGATATAGACGGCATGATATACGATATTGACCTTGCCAAAAGAATAGATAGTGGTGAATATACCTATAAGGAGAAAAGTAGAAAGAGAAAAAGATGCTTTAATTAATGCTTATCATAATTTAACAAATATTGAATTTAGAAAGAATAGTGGTTATTATATGGGAAATCATTATATGTTTGCTAGATATGAAACTGCAGATTCTGAAATTAATAAAAGACTTCTTAAAATGATGAAAAGATAGGTAGTGATAACTTGAAACGAAGTGAAGTAGATAGAGAAAAATTAAGTCCTATGATGAGACAATATTTAGAGATAAAAGATAATTATGAAGATACTATTATCTTTTTTAGGCTTGGGGACTTTTATGAGATGTTCTTTGAAGATGCAGTTACTGTATCTCGTGAGCTTGAATTAACACTAACAGGACGTAATGCAGGACTTGATGAGAGAGTTCCTATGTGTGGTGTACCTTTTAAAGCTTATGAAGGATATTTAGATAAATTAATAGATAAGGGTTATAAAGTAGCGATTGTTGAACAGTTAGAAGATCCTAAGACTACTAAAGATATGGTTAAACGTGATGTTATTCAAGTTGTTACTAAAGGTACAAGATTAGATTCATCTATTAATGCTAAAGATAATAACTTTATTGCATCTATCTATGATTTAGAATATTGTTATGTCTTATCATACTCTGATGTATCTACTGGAGAAGTCTATGTTTTATTAGAAAATGGAGATAAAGATTCCTTACTTAGAGAAGTATTAAGACACGAATTTAGTGAAATAATCGTTAATAATAAAATAGATAGAGAGTTTGTTAATATTCTTAGAACTACATATCACTTGAATGTTACTATCTATGATGAATTATATAGTGGTAGTGAATATAGTTATGTTTATAAAAACTTAAAAGATGTTAGAGAAGAGACTGGTATTAAACATTTACTTGCCTATCTTACTAATACTAAAAAAGGAGATTTATCTCACTTAGGGGAAGCAAGAATTGAAAATGTTAAAGAACATTTATTAATAGATAATAATACGAAAAGGAATCTGGAACTTACTGAGACTGTTAGATTAAGAGAAAGAACTTATAGTTTGTTATGGCTTTTAGATAAGAATAAGACTGCTATGGGTAGTAGACTTTTAAAACAAAATATAGAGAGTCCTTTAACTAATAAAAAAGAAATAGAAAGAAGATATGACTTTGTAGATAAGTTAAGAGTAGAATTTATTTTAAGAGATGATTTAAAAAATAACTTAAATGAAGTTTATGACTTAGAAAGACTTGCTAGTAGAATTACTTATGGTAATTTAAATGCTAGAGATTTATTACAGCTTAAGAATAGTTTAAGGGTATTACCAGAGATTAAGAGAATTTTAAAAGAATTAAACTATTATAAAGAAATAGAAGACTTTCCTGAAGTGTTTAGTTTACTTGATAAAAGTATAGTAGAAGATCCTCCTATTACTTTAAGAGAAGGACATCTTATTAAAGATGGCTATAATAGTGAATTAGATGAATTAAGAAAAGTATCTAGTGGTTCTAAAGACTTTATCTTAGAACTTGAACAAAAAGAAAAGGAAAGAACAGGTATTAAGAACTTAAAAGTAGGTTTTAATAAAGTCTTTGGTTATTATATAGAAGTTAGTAAAGGACAAGTTAAAGAATTAAAAGATGAATATGGGTATGAGAGAAAACAAACCCTATCTAATTGTGAGAGATTTATTACCCCTTTACTTAAAGAAAAAGAAAATATTATCTTAGGTGCAGAAGAAAAGATTGTTAACTTAGAATATGATTTATTTATGAAGATAAGAGAGACTATTAAAAGGTATATTCATCCTTTACAGAAAACAGCAGGTATAATTGCCGAAGTTGATATGTTACAAGCATTTTCTACTGTTTCTGATATGTATAACTTTGTAAGACCTACTATTACAGATAACCATTCAGTTAAAATAATCGCATCACGTCATCCTGTAATAGAAGAAGTTATGGCAAAAGAAGATAAGAAGTATGTTTCAAATGATATAATCATGGATGAAGATACAAGTATACTTTTAATAACAGGACCTAATATGGCTGGTAAATCTACTTATATGAGACAGTTTGCAATTACTGTTATAATGGCTCAAATTGGTTGCTTTGTACCTGCTAAGAGTTGTTCCGTGCCTTTATTTGATAAAATCTTTACAAGAATAGGGGCAAGTGATGATTTAGTTAGTGGGGAATCTACTTTTATGGTAGAGATGAAAGAAGCTAATCTTGCTTTAGAGAATGCGACTAAAAATAGTTTAATTTTATTTGATGAATTAGGACGTGGTACTGCTACTTATGATGGAATGAGTTTGGCACAAGCGATACTTGAATATATCCATGATAAAATAGGGGCAAAGACTATGTTTTCTACTCATTATCATGAACTTACTAGTCTATCTAATAGTCTAAAGCATTTACAAAATGTCCATGTTTCTGCTGTAGAAGAAGATGGAAAACTTACTTTCTTACATAAGATAAAGCTAGGTGCTGTAGATAAGAGTTATGGACTTAATGTTGCTTCTCTTGCCCACTTACCATCATCATTAATTAAACGAGCTGAAGAGATACTTAATGTCTATGAAAGTGAAGGAGTTAAAGAAAGAGAGTTTACTCAGACTAGTTTATTTAGTTTAGATGAAGAAGAAGTTAAAGTTGAAGAGAGGGTTAATGAAATAGAAGAGATGGTTAAAGAAGTAGATCCATTAAATATGACACCAATTAATGCTTTAAACTTCTTATATGAATTAAAAGAAAAAATTAGAAATGAGGAGAAATGATTATGAGATATGATTTAGTACAATTAATAAAAGATAGATGTAAATTATTAGAAGATAATCCTAAAACATGTGATATTTTACGTTCTTTACTTAAAGATATTCCTTCTTCTAAACTATCATATATAGATGAATATGGGATGGATTTAAGTGATAATATATTTATTAGAGTAGTAAATAATAATATATTTATAGATAAAACAAGAGAAGATACTTGGGAAGGTGAAGATATTAAATTAACTCTTTCATTAGATAATAGTTTTAGTTTATCTTATTATAATTACTTTAAAACAGATTATAATCATGTAATTCAAAGTTTTAGGATGTCGTTTACAAATGGAGAAATTACACTTGCAAATATTAGTGAGTGGACATATAGTAAAGATACTCCTAAAATTAGTGAATATATTGATAATACATTATTGAATTTACACGATTTTAATTATGATTTTTATAAGGGTATTAAGGATGATGTTATTAATGAGATATATACTGATGAAAGAATATTACCAGATGCTTATAAAGAACTATATATAGATACATATATGAGTAAAGTACAACTTGATATAAACAATGCTACTAGTGAGGAAGAGTATGATGGTAATATGTTTGGTTTAATAAATAAATTCAGTAACATTACATCTATTGAAGAGAATGATTTAAGAAGATTTAAAATGACTGATATCTTACTTAAAATTAATCAGGTTTTAGACAAGGATTATTCTCCTAAAGAAAGACAATATATCTTACTTAATAATAGAAAAATAAAAAGGGATGATAATGAATGAATTATGTATTAATATATAAAGATACTAAAAAGAATATAAATTACTATTATAATTTTAATATTAGTTGTGATATTTTCAAATGGAGAAAAAAACACAAGCTTTTTTGAAAATGCTGCAACTAATTTAGTCATGCCTATACAAAATGGGCTAACATATTTAAAAAACAAATTAAGTGGTAATAGCACATTTTTTACAGATATAAATAATTTAAAACAAGAAAACGAAGAATTAAAACAAAAAAATAGTGAATTAGAGCAATCATTAAGAGAACTTGAAAATATAAAAACACAAAATGAAACTCTGCAAGAATATTTAAATTTAAGTGAGAAATATGGAGAATATACTACAATACCAGGATATGTAATAAACAAAGATATTAGTAATTATTCAAAAACAATAGTAATAAATGTTGGAAGTGATGATGGAGTAGAAGCAAATATGACAGTAATAGGAGACCAAGGTTTAGTAGGACATGTTGTTTCTGTTACTAATAATACAGCAAAAGTACAGACAATAATAGATACTGCAAGTTCAATAAGCTGTATAATGAGTTCAAATAGTGATAGCATTGTGTGTAAAGGGACATTAGATGATAATAAAACATTAAGAGGTATGTATATACCAACAGATGCAAATGTAATACAAGGAGATAGTATAGAGACGTCAGGTTTAGGAGGAATTTATCCAAAAGGAATACACGTAGTAACTGTAAGAAAAGTATAAAACACACAAAACATTACAGATAGAAATGCTATAATAGATACAGCAGTAGAATT
>CASEWH010000089.1 GCA_949291575.1 uncultured bacterium | reverse complement strand
TATTGTTGTTGCAACAATTCCTGCTGCTATTGTTGGAGTGTTATTAGAAGAGAAAATTGATGTATTAGTAAGAAGTAATTATGTTTTAATTTGTGCTTCGCTGGCTGTTATGGGGATTATTATTTACTTAGCAGACAAAAATAATTTGCAAACAAAAACTTTTAAAGAAATGCGTTTAAAAGATGCTATTATTATTGGTTGTTCTCAAGTCTTTGCCCTAATACCAGGTTTTTCTCGTAGTGGTACAACTATCGCTAGTGCAAGATGTTTAAAAGTAGATAGAGAATCCTCAGCTAAGTTTTCATTTTATTTATCAGCACCAGTTGTTCTAGGAGCATGTGTTCTACAATTACTTGATGATGGAGCAGTTTCTTTAATTATGGAAAATGCAGCTATCTTTATTTTAGGAATTGTTGTATCATTTGTTACTGGTTTAATTTGTATTAAATTCTTACTACAATATCTTAAAAAGCATGACTTTAAACTATTTATGATTTATCGTATTATCCTTGCTATAATTGTTATTTTAACAGTGATATTTTAAGGAGGTAGAAAGTTATGTTAGATAAATCATTTAGAGAAATATGTGATGGTATTAAAAAAGATGTTAAAGATACACAGTTAGAAATTATGATAAATGCTAATGCTGATTTAGTTAATCTTTATTATAGAATAGGGAAAATAATTAGTGAAAACTTTACTTGGGGAAATAAATTTGTAGAAAACGTAGCTTTAGAATTAAAAGATACTTTTCCTGCTTTAAAAGGTTTTTCTGTTCGTAATTTAAATTATATGAAAGCTTTTTATGAAGAATATAAAGATGATAATGAATTTTTGCACTGCTTAAACTGTGCAAAATTACCTTGGAAACATAATATTACTTTAATGCAAAAAGTAAAAGATAAAACTATTCGTAAATGGTATATGGAAAAATGTTTAGAAGAAGGATGGTCTAAAAACATTCTAATTTATCAAATAGATACTGATTTATATAAAAGACAAGTAGAAAATGTTAAACACAATAACTTTAATTTAACTTTAAAAGAAAATAGTGATCTTGCTAATAACATTATGAAAGAACCTTATGTCTTTGATTTGATTGAATTAACTGAAGATTATAAGGAAAGAGAATTAGAAAATAAAATGTTAGAACGCTTAAAAAATGTTTTATTAGAATTGGGTAGTGGTTTTTCGTTTGTTGGCAATCAATATAAAATTACTGTGGATAATGAAGATTTTTATATAGATTTGTTATTCTATCATATTAAATTAAAATGTTATATTGCAGTAGAACTTAAAGTAGGAAAGTTCAAACCTGAATTTGGTAGCAAAATGGGATTTTATTTGACTGCTTTAGATGAACAAGTAAAAGATGATAATGATAATCCATCTATAGGTATTATTTTATGTTCTAGTAAGAGCAATAAAATAGTAGACTATACTTTAAAATATATTAATAAACCACTAGGAGTTAGTGAGTATAAAATATTTAATGAACTTCCTAATAATTTGCTAAAAGATTTCCCGACAGAAGATGAATTAAATATCTTTATGGATTTAGATGAGGGGTGATAACTTATGCATAATACTCTTGCTTTATTTATAACTTTCCTATTAGGATTCTTTATAATTATAGGAGTTATAATAGCATTCTTTTTAAAGAAACAAAAGAAGGTCTTAGACTTTATCTTTGCCTTTGCTCTTTCAATTCTAACAATGTTAATATTAGTAGATTTGTTAGGACATACTATAGAACATTTAGGTATTAAACATATTTATCTATTCATTTTATTTACTTGTTTAGGACTCTTAATCTTTAAAATAATAGATGACTTTGTTCCTGAACATGAAGATGCCAAGATGACAAAAAATGAAGAGAAGAAAAATATTGTTCATATCGGTGTTCTTGCAACAATTGCCTTAATCATCCATAATTTTGTAGAAGGTATGGCTATTTATTTAACTTCTGCTAATGATATTAATTTAGGTATAATGATGGCTTTAGGAGTAGGGCTTCATAATATACCTTTAGGAATAATTATTACAACAACTTTAAATAGTGATAAAAATACAGGTAAGTATCTATTCTGTATAATTTCCTTATTTATATCAAGCTTTTTAGGAGGACTATTACTTTTCTTATTAAATATTAATGCTGTAAGTGATATTGTGATAGGTTCATTATTAGCACTTACTATAGGTATGCTTTTATATATTATTATCTTTGAGTTATATCCTAAAGTAAAGAAAACTACTAATAAGAAAATTACTATTATAGGATTAGTTACTGGTGTTATTATTGCACTTATAGGTATGTTTATAGGATAGGTGTTATTATGTTAGATAGTTTTTGTTATATTTTCCTTTTATTTATTATTTATTCTTTTATAGGTTATATATTAGAGATAACTAATTGTTCTATAAGGAATAAAAAACTAGTTTTAAATAGAGGTTTCTTCTTAGGACCATATTTACCTATATATGGTATATCATGTATTTTAATGGGTTCTTTCATTATTAGATATAAAGATGATTTATTTACTGTCTTTGTTATGAGTGCCTTTATTTGTACAACAGTTGAATATATAACTAGTTATATTTTAGAAAAGATATTTAAAGCTAGATGGTGGGATTATAGTGATAGGAAGTTTAACATAGAAGGAAGAGTATGTTTAGGAAATGCTTTTCTATTTGGTGTAGGAGGAGTTATCTTTACTTATGTTCTTAATCCTTTTGTTGTATCTATGTTAGATAAACTTCCTTTATTAGCTTTAAGAATAATCGCTATCATCTTAATAGTTATTTTCTTAGTAGATGTTGTTATTACTATTACGACTTTATATCAAGTAAAAGTATCGACTATTAAATTTAAAAGTCGTGATGTAACTACTGAACTTACGAAATTAATTAGAGAAGAACTTACTAAAAAGCGTGATATTAAGACTAATTTCTTTGTTAGACATATGTTAAATGCTTTCCCATGGATTAATATTAGTGATTATAATAACCCTTTAAGTAAATTAAAAAGATATAGTATTAAAAGTAAAAAGAAAAAGTAAAATTATAGATTAGAAAGAGGAATATTTATGAAGATAAAAGAAGATATAAATAAATATATATTTAGAGGTTATGATATTAGAGGAGTTGTTCCTACTGATATTGATGTTGATACTGCTTACACTATAGGTGCAGGTTTTGGTAGTAAGTTATATGAACTTGGTAAAGATAGATGTGTAGTAGGGCATGATAATAGATTATCTTCACCTGACTTACATCAAGCTTTAGTACAAGGTTTAATTGAAACAGGAGTTAATGTTACTGATATAGGACTTTGTACTACACCAATGTATTATTTCGCTTGTATAAATCTTAATATTGATTCAGGCATTATGATAACTGCAAGTCATAATCCTAAAGATGAAAATGGTTTTAAATTTGCCTTTAAAGATTATGATAATGCTAAAGGAAAAGAAATAGAAGACTTTTATGACTTTATAAAGAAAGGTAATTTTCATTATGGTGAAGGTTCTATTACTAGAAAAAATGTAAAAGAAGATTATTTAATGGCCTTAACTGATAATTTATC
>CASEWH010000088.1 GCA_949291575.1 uncultured bacterium | reverse complement strand
TGTGTATTGTGAATACCATTTTTAAGTGATTTTTGTAAAAAATAACACTTAAAAGTGGAATAGATTAAATTTTAAAAAACTAATTAATCTACTTGCAAAATTTTCTTGAGTGTTATAAAATGTAGACATAAAACAACTACCTTTCTTTATTTTTTTAATTTATATACTTCTAAACTTCCCCCCCCCCCCCGATAACATATTGTAAACATAGCTTTCTCATATTTTTTACCTTCTCTCCTATTTTTATTATCTATATATTAACATACTTTTAATTAATTAACAATTACTAATCATCTAAAAACATAACATAATACTCATCATAAGTAATATTATTTTCTTTTATATATTTAGCAATTTTCTTACCTACATATCTATAATGCCAAGCTTCACATTTATAGCCTGTAATATCTTCTTTACTTCTAGGATATCTTAAAATAAATCCATACTTATAAGCATTATCCATCATCCAACTATATTCATCACTTTCCACAAATGTGTTAACAGATTTACTAGCAATATCTAAACTCATCGCTGTCTGATGTTCAGAAAAACCAGGTTTCGCTACATAATTATCAACGTAATTTTGTCCATAAAGCTCTAAATATGTATTAGTAATCTCCTCTTGGTCTTCATAACTTCTATAACCAGAACTAACCATTAACTCAAGACCTTCTTTACTAGCAGCCTCTGCCATATCATAAAATGCTTTCGCAACATTACGTTCTATCTCAATCTCTCCATCCGCTTTTACATACTCTTCATCAATAGTAACTAAATCATCAGGAACATATTTACTACTAAGTTGTCTATGTTTATTAACTAACACATAATCATCAAAATCATCTATAACTAAAGGATCAACATAATCTTCTTTATCGAAATCCATATTTACATATAAAACAGTAGTCTCTGCATCATCATTTTCCTTTTCTTTATAAGCTACATACCTATCTAAATTCTCAAGTTTAGCATAATCAACAGATAAAAACTCTTCTATATATTTAACCTTCTCTCTCTTTGCAAAGTCACTAACAGACTCATCATCACCTTTAGAAATAATTAAGTTAACTTCATCAACACTATAGCCTTTATTTAATAATTTATTTATATTACTAATTAAATGCTCTTGATTTTCATAATCAATTTTAGCATAATTATCAAGATTATCTTCTTTATAATCATCACTACTAAACGCTGCATTTAAAGTCTTATTCTCACCTATATTCATAACATAAGAATATTTAAATTTAAAAATAATACTCTTAGCCGCTTCCTCACTATAACCTAAATTCTTAAGTTCTCCAATTCTATTAAAATAAAACACTAAAAGAATTACTATAACTAAAAGAATTACACCAATTATCATCAAAGGTTTCTTAGCATTACTTTTCAACTTTAATTTAACTCTCTTTTGTGGCATCTTATCACTTCCTCTACTACTATATAGAAATTATATCACAGTTTTAAAATCTTTTAAACTATGATATAATAAGCCTTGAAAAGAAAGGCGGTGCTTATCATGAAAACAGCGGTTGTCTTATCAGGTGGAGGCGCTAAAGGAAGTTATCAACTAGGTGTTTGGAAAGCCTTAAGAGAACTACATATTAAATATGATATTGTAACAGGAACATCAATTGGTGCCTTAAATGGAGTTTTAATGTGTGAAAATTCTTACTTTAAAGCGAAAAGAATATGGCGTAGACTAAATCTTGAATATCTTTTTAACGAGTTGCCTAAATCTAACAAAGAAATAGATATTCTTAAACTATTTGGTGGTAATTTTATAAAAAACGGTGGTATGGATATTAAAAAGATTGAAACTATTCTTGAAGATAATGTCAATAAAAGAAAGTTTTATAATAGTAAAATAGACTATGGCCTTATTACTTATAATTTTACTACTAAAAAGCCTCTAATCTTATCTAAAGAAAAAATACCAAAAGATAAGTTAATTGACTATCTCATGGCTTCCGCTACCTGTTACCCTGCCTTTAAAATGAAAGACATAGATGGAGATAAATATATAGATGGTGGTTACTATGATAATTTACCTGTTGAACTTGCTATAAAATTAGGAGCAGAGTTTTTAATAATCGTTGATTTAGGAGCACCTGGCTTTAAGAAAAAAATAAATAATAAAATAGATAGCATTGTAATAAAACCTAAAAATAACATCTCTTTCTTCTTAAATTTTGATGAAAAAGCTGCAAAAATAAATGTTAAATTCGGCTATAACGATACCCTAAAAGCTTTCAAAAAGTTAGATGGTAATAAATTTACTTTTAAAAAGAATACTATCTCTACTTATTATCTAAATAATAAAGATAATTTATTAGATACTACTGAAAAGAAATTCTTAACATCTATAGAAGAACTAGGTAAAATATTCAAACTAGATGAAAGTAAAATATATAGTCTTAATAGTTTTATCAAAGCTTTAAATAAAAAAATAGAACTAGAAGACTCCCTAGATAAAAACACTATCAAAAGCATAAAAAGTTTAACTAAAAAGATTAATTCTAAGACTTTAATACTATTTTTCTTAAATCATTTAGAAAATAATAAAACACCAAGAAAACTAAGTAAAGTTTTTTCTAAGGAATTTAAACTAGCAAGATACTTACAAATTTTAGGAGTAGAATATGGAAAATAATTTTAAATATAGTGATGATAATAAAAGGTACCACACCCTAACTTATTATTACAAAAAGAAGTTCAATACTAAGGTCTGTAAAGTTAGTCTAAATGCTAACTTCACATGTCCTAACATTGATGGTAAAGTAGGTTTTGGTGGTTGTATTTACTGTTCAAAACTAGGTAGTGGTGACTATGCAGGTAATCCTAAAGAAAGTTTAATTGAACAGTTTGAAAAAGGAAAAAAAATTATGCAAAGAAAGTGGCCTAATGCTAAATTTATCGCCTATTTTCAGGCAAATACTAATACTTATGCACCTATAGAAAGATTAAAAGAATGTTTTGAACCATTTATAGAAAGAGATGATTGTATAGGACTATCTATCGCTACAAGAAGTGATTCTATTACAGATGAATGCTTAGATTATTTAGAAGATATTAATAAAAGAACTTTCCTTATCGTTGAACTAGGCTTACAAACAATTCATGAAAAAACAAGTAAGCTTATTAACAGATGCTCAACTCTTGATAGTTTCGATAATATGGTAAAAAAACTAAAACAAAGAAATATCAATGTCGTCGCTCATATTATTAACGGTCTTCCTTATGAAACAGAAGAAATGATGATAGAAACAGTTAAACATTTAAATGATTTAAATATAGATGGTATTAAAATACATATGTTAGGAATATTAAAGGACACCCCTTTAGAAAAATATTATCAAAATAATAAATTTCATATTCTAACAAAAGAAGAATATGTTAATATAGTAGTTAAACAACTAGAATATTTAAATGAAGAAATAGTAATACACCGTCTAACAGAAGATCCTAATCCAAGCGATATAATAGAACCTACTTGGCTTATAAAAAAGTTTACAATTTTAAATGAAATTGATAAAATAATGAGTACTAGAGATCTCTATCAAGGAGATATGATAAAGGAGAAAAAGAAAAATGAATAACAATTACAATTTATTAATGACAAGAAGGAAAGTATTAATTGACCAAGATTTAAATGAAGAATATATAAGAAAATTTAATCTTAGTATTGAAACTATTAAAAGAAAAAAGAGAAAAAAACTAAAACCTAAAGAATTAGATGAACTAGAAGATATTATTAAAGATTTACAAAAAATACCTAAAGATGAAAAGTTCCAAGACTACATATTAAGACATTTAAAAGTATTTCTAATATATGGTAATGTAAAATTAATAGATAGAAATGATATTGTTCTAGAATTAACAAGTAATAAAGAGACTTCTATACTATATATATCAATAGACAAAGATAATATTAATTCTATTCTAAAAGGAAAAGATTATAGAGAAGAAACTAACTATAAAAAACTAGACAATGATTACTATACAACCTATAAAAAAACAGAAACAAATATATATAAAAATAGAAATACAAGTCTACATGAGATTAACACTAATGAAGAATTCCATGGTTTTCATAATAATAAAGAAATAATAACTAGACTTATTTCTGAACATGATAATTATATAAAAGATAACACAACAGGATCAATAAGCAGAAAAGGATTTGGAGAAAATAATTATAAAGACGTAACTAATTACTATAGAAAAGATGGTTTTATTATAAGAAAACATAAAAAAATATATAAAAATAAAAGCATAGGTGAATTATTAAACTATAAAGAATATCAAATTAGTGAAGATTACAATATAGATGATAAATATCTAAAGCAAGTTGGTCATTACAAAAATTTTGATAGAAAACTATATAATCCATTCTTAAAAGGAAAATGTAATGTAAAAACTCTTTATAAGTAATATGGAGGAAGTATGAAGAATATAGAAATTAAAAAAACTTTAAAAAGACTAATAGCAATGGGAGCACTATCTTTTGTTTTAGTAACAACAGGATGTTCTAGCAAAGAAAATAATGCTGAGCCATCTAACGAAGTTACGACTGAAGTAGAAAATAACAATGAACAAGAAAATACAGCAAATGCTAATGATACACAAGAAACAGAAAATAACAATACTGAAGATAACGAAATAGTTAAATATTTTGAAGATAAAAACAAAGAACTAAATAGTACAATCAAAGAAGAAAATGGTTTACTTTATACTGATAATATTGAATTAACAAACGAAATATGGAATGAATATTTTATAGATGCTATAGACTTTATATTTTATGACAAGGAGTATAAAGATACTAAATTTGCAGATTTAAATCCTGAAGCCCAACAAAAATGTATTGATGAACTTCAAGAAGCTGAAAATAAAATGAATATGATTAATCCTAATTGGAAAGAAGATCTAGGAAATATCAAAGATGCAACTGCAGAAGCTTATTCAAATCTTTTATATAGTATTGAAAACCTTATTGGAACAGATAATTATAACAAAATAAAAGATAGCATAGGTAGTCTTAAAGACGGTCTTAGTGATATAGGTAACTCTATCAAAGATAGTGCAAATAACTTGTATCAAGGATATAAAAGCAGTCATCAAAAGTGATTATATGTAAAGTAATCACTTTTTTACTTGTAAATAGACACTACTTAGATTATAATGTTTATAAGAGTAAAGGATGATATATATGGATAAACATGTTAGAATTATAACTGTAAGTGCTCTTTCCTTACTTGGAATTTTTTGTATTTCATCAGGAGTAATGTATAATTCATTGCAAGTAAATAATGTAGAAGAAAAAGTACTAGTTATAGTTGAACAAAAACAAGTAAGTAAAGAAAGCGATATTGACATAAAATTAAAAAATTTAACTATTGAAGTTAACACCCCTTTAAGTGTCAAGATAATAGATTATTTAGACAGTGCTGTCTCAGATGAAGTTCTTGCAAATCTAAAGCTTGATACAAGTGGTGTCAATGTTACTGAACCTGGTACTTATAATTATACAGTTACATATAAAAAGAAAGTTTATCAAGGTATCATTGTAGTAAAAGAAAAAGAAGTAAACACAAATATTTTACAAAGTATAACTTTAAAAACTGTAAATATAAATGTAGGTACTGCTTTACCAACTGATGTAAGTAACTATGTAATAGAGCCACTTACTGATGATATAAAAGCAACTATGCTAATTGATCTTAGCAAAGTTAATGTAAACAAAGCAGGTAGTTATCAATATACAATTACCTACAATAATAGCATTTATACTGGTACTATTGTAGTAACTGAAACACAACCTACTTTATCTACTGATATAGGAGAAAATACTAATACAAATCCACCACAATCTGAAGAACAAAATCCTCCTACTACAGAAAACGAAAATAATACTCAAACTAATTAAAACTTCCACAAAGGAAGTTTTTTATAACATATTTTTCTTCTTTAAAATAAGAGCAACTATAAGTGATAAGAGAAGAGATAATAAAAGTAGTAAAACAAAAGCATAAGGATTATCAGCAAACTTACCAAAAGTAACATTCATTCCCATAAAAGAGGCTACCATCGTAGGAATAGAAAAGACAATTGTAATACCTGCTAAAAATTTCATAATAGTATTAAGATTATTAGAAATAATAGTAGCAACAGTATCAGTAGTACTAGATAAAATTCCTCTATATAAATCAGCCATCTCTATCGCCTGGTTATTTTCAATAATTGCATCCTCAAGTAAATCTTCATCTTCTTCATATAACTCTATTACATTACCTTTTAATATCTTATCAAGAACAACTCCATTACTCTTTAAAGCTGTAATTATATAAGTCAAACTATTCTCAATAGAAAGTAAATTTAAAAGTTCTTGATTCTTAGTAGCATTTAAAATATTAGATTCAGCTACCTCTATTTTATTATCTATTTCTCTTAACATCTTTAAATAAAGTAAAGCAAGTTTATAAATCATTTGAATAATAAATCTACTTTTCTTATAAGTATAAAACTCTTTAACCTTACCTTTAGTAAACTCATCAATAATACTATATTTCTGTAAACAAACTGTAACAATATAATCATTCCTAACAACTAAAATACCTATAGGTAGTGTTGTAATAGTCTTAATATTATTCTTAATCTCATAAACAGGCACATCTAAAAGAAGCATCTTAACCCCATCTTCTTCATCAATACGAGGTTTCTCATCATCATCGATTATACTCATAATAAAATTTTTCTTAATACCAAGAGCATTAACAACTTCATCTATCTCTGCTTCCGTAGGATTAACTAAATTAACCCAACTACCTACTTCATAGGTATCTATTCTACTAAATTCTCCACTAGTAACATCTGTATTATATATTTTCAACATAATCGTCACTGCCTTTCTTAAATATTAAAATAACCCCTTTATCTCTCCATCTACTAAATCTATATTTTCATAATTAGGCTTCTTAGGAAGACCCGGCATTGTATATATTTTGCCACTAAGTACGGTAATAAAACCTGCTCCCCTATTTATAATTAAATCTCTTACATGAAGTATATTATCTTTAGGATATCCTAATAACTTAGGATTATCACTTATCGAATATTGTGTTTTCGCAACACAAATTGGAAGATGAGATAAGCCTAACTTATCTATAAGTTTTAACTTTTCTTCTGCTCCATCACTATATTCAACATAATTAGAGTTATAAACAAGTTTATTAAGCTTACTAATTTTATCTCTTATACTATCATTTTTATCAACAAGCGGTTTAAAGTTATTAGATAATTCACAAGACTTAATCACAAGATTAGCAAGATCTATCGCACCTTCGCCTCCCTTACTATAAGCATCACTAACTTCACAAGGATACCCTAATTTATTAACATAGTCTTTTATATAATTAATATCTTCATTACTATCATCATTAAATTTATTAAGACAAACAACTATAGGTACATTATAATTCTTTAAATGATTAAGATGAGCATTTATATTACATATACCTTTTTCCAATGAATCATTACCATTATATTTCAAAGCTCTAACAGTAACAACTAAAACAATAGTAGAAGGAATAATAGAAGCGGTAGGACATACTATATCAAGGAACTTCTCAGCCCCTAAATCACTACCAAAACCTGCTTCAGTAATAACATAATCAGATAAACTTCTAGCAAGCTTTATTGAGGTAATACTACTACAACCATGAGCAATATTAGCGAATGGTCCCCCATGAATAATAGCAGGTGTTCCTTCTAGAGTCTGTACCAAATTAGGTTTAAAAGCATTACTTAACAAAACAGTTAAAGCACCTTCTAATTTTAAATCATGAACATAAATAGGTTCATTTTTACTATTAAAACCAACTATTATCTTAGATAACCTTTTCTTTAAATCATCTATATCAGTAGCAAGACAAAATAAAGCCATTACTTCACTAGCAGAAGTTATATTAAAGTGATCTATATATTCACCACTCTTACACTCTAACTTAACATCCCTTAAACTCCTATCATTAACATCTAAACAACGATTAAAAGTTACTTTCTTAATATCTAGACTATTTCCTTGCTCTATATGATTATAAACAGCCGCACTAATTAAATTATTAGCAGAAGTTATCGCATGAAAATCCCCTGTAAAATGTAAATTAATATCTTCCATAGGAACAACTTGACTATAACCTCCACCAGTCGCTCCCCCTTTAACACCAAAAACAGGTCCTAAAGAAGGTTCTCTTAAAGCAAGACATACATTTTTATTAAGCTTATTAAAAGCATCAGCAAGCCCAATACTAACAGTAGTTTTACCTTCACCATAAGGAGTAGGATTAATTGCCGTTACCAAGATAACTTTACCATTTTTATCTCCCTTATCTTTAACAATCTTAGCTTTCCCCCTCCCATACATTTCTATATCATCTAAAGAAAGATTAAGTTTACTTGCAATATTACTAATATCTTTTAGTTTTATACTATGAGCGATTTCTAAATCAGTCATCAAATCACCTCCAAAACTACTCTTATTATATGCTAAAACTAAAGAAAAAACTAGTCTAAAATAAGACTAATTAATAATACCCTTTACTATAGAATAAACTTCTCTACTTATATCATCAATACTACGTAATGCTCCATCTTTACTACATTCTATTACTTTAAAGTCATATTTATCTGCAACATATAAACTATTATCATAGACTTTATCTAAAAAGACATTATCTTTTTCATTAATATCTCCTTCTACTCCATCGGTATCTCTATTTTTTCTAAGTTCTTTTGCAATAGATTTATCTAGTTTTAAAAAGATAACTAAATCAGGTTTCTTAAGACCTAGTTTATTATATTCATAATCTGTTATATAGTCTAAAAACTCATCTTTATCTTCAAAAAAAGAGCCCTGATAAATTAAATTAGAAGTAGTATATCTATCAAGTAAAACTATCTTTCCCTCATTCAATGCTTTTTTTAACTCATTATGATAAACATAAAACCTATCCATTGCATAAAAACTACTAATTGCATAAGGACCTATACCTTCTCTTTTACCTAAATTCCCCTTTAAGTATTCCTCAACTAAACTTGCTCCTACACTACCATAACTAGGAAAGTGATGATAAATTACTTCCTTTCCAGATTGAACTAATTTATTATATAATTCTTTAATTTGTATAGTTTTACCTACTCCATCACTAACACCTTCAATTACAATTAATTTTCCCATATCTTAACCTCCTATATTTTATAAAGAAATATTCTAATTAGTAAAATCTTCCATTATCTCATCAGTAGTTATTTCTCCCTTACGAGGAAGATGTCTGACTACTAATTTATTATAATAATTATCACCAATACTCAATACTAATTTTCCATCAATATAAGTACTATTCTGATAAGTATCTACTATTTGTTGATATTGTTCATTATTAACATAATAAATTGAAAGTGATATATTAAATTTATAAAGTTCGTCTAAATCAAGAAATTGCTTAACTTTATTTGCTTCAACATTTTTATCAATACTTTCAGTATTTACAACAATAACTGTTACAAATTGCATATATTCAACTTCTATTATATCTAAAGGATTACTATCAATAGGCCAATCTTTACTAGGAACATCATAGAAAAAATAATTAGCAAGCTCGTGAATATTTTCATTCCAACTATTATTAATTATTGGTTCAAGTCTTTCTTTTAAATAATCTTCAACTATAAATTTAATTCCACTATCTCTACATTTACCAGTTTCTGCATTAATTTCAACTATATTTTCATAAGGATTATAAAAATACGCATAAAACTCACCAACCTCTGTTCTAGATGGTAAACTAACCTCATAAGATTTTCCATATTTTTTTAAAAGATATTTTTCCATTTCTTCTCTTGCTTGCTCTCTATTAGTTATAACCTGTTTTCTAATATTATATTTTTTTGAAGAATCATCATACTCTTTAGACCCACCAGGCCACAACATCATAACAACAAACAGAGCGATAATAAATACTATAACAAAATTACCAAAATAACCAAAACCTTTTAAGATTTTTTTACTTTAATCATTAAACATTCACCTTATATAAATAATAAAATATAACCACTAAAAAATCAATAAAGCAATAAATAAAATCACACAACTTTACAAAAAATGAAATTTATATGAATTTTGTAAATTCAAAGAAATTTTAACCCGAATTTACTAATTTCACCACGTGAATTTACAAAATTGGCCCCCAAAAATACTCCCAATTTACAAAATTCACAATTTGCAAGTTTTTTTAGTCCATGCTAGAGTAAGCCTCGTTAAGAAAAAAGGAGGAAATTTATGAAAAAAATATTATTATTCTTAACTCTAAGTTTTATTTATTTAATAAGTTCTACAACTATTGTAAATGCAAGTACTGATTCATTCTATGAAGCCGAATATATTGATGGTATTTATATGGTCAGATATGATAAAACAACAGGAACTAAATACTATCAAAAAGCTAGGACTTATAGAAGAGTTGGAGATAATAGACTGGCTTATTGTCTACAACCATTTAAAGTATTTAATCCAAGTGATAATACTTATGAGACAATTGATAGTCTACCAGATATTAGTAGCGAAACTCTAGAAAAAATAAGAGATATTATTGGCTTTGGCTATGGTTTCCCATCTAATGGATATGCTATGAAATGGTATGCTGCAACCCAACTTTTAATTTGGCAAACAGTAGAACCTGATTCTGAGTTTTATTTTACTGACACTCTAAATGGCAATAAAATAAACGATTATGATGATGAAATAGAAAGAATAAAATATCTAATAGATACTAGTTATGAAGTACCAAGTTTTGCTAATCAAACCTTTTATGGAATAGTAGGTAAAACTATTACAATAGAAGATACTAATAATGTCTTATATAACTTTGGTACAAGTCACGATGACTTAACAATAAGTGGAAATACCCTTAGTATAACTAAAGATTCTAAAGGATGTTATGAAAGAGAACTCACAAAGAACTTTCAATACACAATTCCCATATTGTTTTACTATAATGAAAATAGTCAACATCTAGCGATTGTAGGAAGTCCTTATAATAGAAGTAGTAAAGTTACTTTCTGTTTTAATGAATTAAAACTAAATATCAAAAAGATTGATAAAGATACAGGAACAACAGAAAGTATTGGAGAAGCTTCTTTAAAAGATACAGTTTTTACTCTCTATAACAAGAACATGGAGAAAATTACAGATTTAACCTTAGATGAAAATATGGAAGCATCTATATCTAGCAATGATATTGATCTAGACTATGGTACTTACTATCTTAAAGAAACTAAGACAGGAACAGGTTATCTACCTAATGATAAAGTATATGAAATAAACTTTACAGGAGATAATCCTACTATAGATTTAACTATTGAAAATAAAGTTATAGAAAAAGAAGTAACTATTAAAAAGTTATATGGTGATGGCAAGTTAATGCAAACAGAACCTAATATTACTTTTAAAATTTATGATAAAGATAATAATCTAGTTAAAAGTATAACAACAGACGAAAATGGAATAGCAAAGATAACTTTACCCTATGGTCATTACAAAATAGTACAAGTTAATACTACTGAAGGATATACAAAGATTAAACCATTTGAAATATTTATAAAAGATATAGATAAAAACTATTACTATACTATTAATGACTATAAAATACAAAAAGAAGAAACACCTGAAGAAACAATATCAATAGAAGTACCAAATACAAGTACTAAAGATTACAACTACCACTTATTAAGTTTAATATTACCTACATATTTAATTGTTAAGAAAAAGTTTAGTTAGTATATTACTACTAACAGCATACTTAGGTAGTTGTCTATTAATATATAACACTGAAACAAACAACAAGAGTATTAAAACTACAAGCATAGAAAACAGTACTAATACTGCAAATTATATTAATAATAAAAATATACAAACAGATAATGAAATAATTGGTACTTTAACAATAGAAAAGTTAAACTTATCTAAAAGTATTTATAATATTAACAGCACTCATAACAATGTAGAAGAAAATGTTACTATTTTAAATGATGATATAAATCTAATTGTCTTAGCAGCTCATTCAGGACCTGGATACATTGCATTCTTCAATGATTTAGATAAACTAGAGTTAAATGATACTATTAATCTAACATATAAAGGAAAAGACTTAGTATACAAAGTAACAAACATAGAAGAACAGGCTAAAGATGGAACTATAGAAATAAATAAAACTAACAAACAAAGATTAATACTAACTACTTGCAGTAAGAAAGATAAAAATAAACAGTTAGTAATAACAACAGAAAAAATAGATGCCTAAAACATCTATTTTTTAATTATTAACTCATTATCAACTACATCAAAAGTAATAGTCTCTCCATACTTAATAGTACCTTTAACAAGTTCGTGAGCAAGTAGACTTTCAACAGTTTTACTAACTTCACGTTTTAAAGGTCTTGCACCATAATTAACATCATATCCTGCATCAACTAAATAGTCTTTAGCCTTATCAGTTAATTTAATATGAATATCATTATTACTTAAACGACTCTCTATGTCAGAAATAATCTTATCAAGAATTTGATAAATTACATCTTTAGTAAGAGGTTTAAAGACAATAACTTCATCTATACGGTTAATAAACTCAGGTCTAAAGTGACTTCTTACTTCATCCATTACTTTACTAGTATCACCATCTAATATGTATTCACTACCTAAGTTAGATGTCATGATGATAATGGTGTTTTTAAAGTCAACAGTTCTACCATTAGAATCAGTTATTCTACCATCATCAAGTATCTGTAGTAAAAGGTTTAAAACCTCAGGATGAGCTTTCTCTATCTCATCAAATAAAACTATACTATATGGATTACGTCTAACTGCCTCAGTTAATTGTCCTCCTTCTTCATATCCAACATATCCTGGAGGAGAACCAATTAAACGACTAACACTAAACTTCTCCATATATTCACTCATATCAATACGAACCATATGTTTCTCATCATCAAACAACTCATAAGCAAGAGTCCTAGCTACTTCAGTTTTACCAACACCAGTAGGGCCTAAAAATATAAATGAACCAATAGGTCTATTAGGATCTTTTATTCCACTACGAGACTTAATTATCGCTTCACTTACTAAATGTAGAGCTTCATCTTGTCCCATAACACGATTTTTCATACTATTCTCAAGGTTAAGAAGTTTCTCTTTCTCACTACTAACTAACTTACTTAAAGGAATATTAGTCATTTTAGAAATAACACTAGCGATATCTTCTTCAGTAACATTATCACTAAGTAATTTCATTTCATCACGACTCTTTAATTCTTCAAGTTCTTTCTCCAACTTAGGAATAGTACCATGTTGTAGTTTCGCAGCACTCTCTAAATCATATCTATTTTCAGCTTGTTCTAACTCAAAACGAGCCTTCTCAATCTCTTTCTTTTTAGCATTAATCTTATCATTAAGACCTTTCTCTTCTTCCCAAGCCTCTTTATATTCCTTTTCTCTAGCTTTCAATTCACCAAGTTCTTTATCTATTTCATCTTTACGTTTCATAGATAACTGATCTTTCTCTTTCTTAATCGCTTGTCTTTCAATTTCAAGTCTCATAATCTTACGAGTTAAAGAGTCAAGGGCATTAGGAACAGAATCCATTTGTACTCTAATAGTTGCACATGCTTCATCTACTAAATCTATCGCTTTATCAGGTAAATATCTATCAGTAATATAACGATTAGAAAGCACTGCCGCACTTACTAATGCTTTATCATGAATAGTAACTCCATGATGAATTTCAAATTTTTCTTTAAGTCCACGAAGTATTGTAATAGTATCTTCTACACTAGGTTCTTTAACGATAATCTTTTGAAAACGTCTCTCTAAGGCCCCATCTTTCTCTATATATTTACGATATTCATTTAATGTAGTTGCACCAATTACATGAATCTCACCACGAGCAAGCATAGGCTTTAAGATATTAGATGTATCCATAGCACCTTCCGTATTACCAGTACCTACAATCATATGAATCTCATCAATAAACATAATAATAGATCCTTCGGATTTTTTAACTTCATTTAAGACTTTCTTAAGTCTTTCTTCAAACTCACCACGGTATTTAGCACCTGCAACAAGGCTAGCCATATCAAGTTCCCAAATAGTTTTATTTTTAAGACTACTAGGAACGTCACCTCTCTCTATTCTTAAAGCAAGTCCTTCTACTATAGCAGTTTTACCAACACCAGGCTCACCAATTAAAACAGGATTATTCTTAGTACGACGAGATAAAACACGAGTAATACTACGAATCTCTTCATCACGACCAATAACAGGGTCAATCTTACCAGCTTTAACCGCTTCATTTATATTACGACCATATTTTTCTAATACATTCTCTTTTTCTTCATTTGGATTTTGATACATAATACATCTCTCCTTTCTTACACAAGCATATTATATAACAGAAATTAGCAGTTGTCAAGAGAGAGTGCTAATTATTGTTAAAATATAATCTAGTATGACATAAAGCACACTAGATTATACGACCTTCTCAAGACTTTTACTTCAACTCGTTCAAGCCTCTAATTCGCTTTACATAGTCCTTACGGACTAGTCACGCTCATCACGAGGCGAAACGAGCGATCACTGCTAGAATCACCAAGATAAATAGTAGCGCCAAAGTGGAAAACACCCGCATCAGTAGTATAATAATAACCACCGCCGCGCACCAACCATGGGTACTCCTCACTTACCATCGTCCTAGCATCATTATACCATCCTGATGTCTCACTTAATCCATGTGATAAACATTCACTTCCATTACATGCTGTACTAGGATTATTACTTGTATACTTGTTATAATACTTTGCTTCTGGCATACTATCAAATCCACTTGAAGCTACCATATCGTTATAGTTTCCCATAACATACTCCCAAGCTCCTCCTGACATATCATATACACCATAGATTGTTCCCGTTGTACTGGCTCCTACTCCTTTTCCTGTCATTCCTTCTTCTGTTCTTATATTATTATCATATGTATATTGACATCCATAATCTGTATTTTCATTACTTGGACTTCCATAACTACATCCCGTTATATAACTATCTGATTTATTTTGATATACTTCTTTATCTGCTCCACTAAAATTCTCATTTCCTAATTTCCCATATTTACTTTGACTTAAATAACTTACTACTGCCCATTCATTATTTTTCATAGAATGTGAGTTCATTTTTGTACTAAATCCATATCTATTTCCTTCTGCACTTACTTTTGCCGCTACTGCATGAATATTACTTACATTTATATTTCTCCAACTTGTTACATTTGGTTTTATCATCGCATCAAGATTAGTTACATTTCCTCCGCCACTACTTGCACTCGGATTACTACTACTTGTCTCAAACTTTCCTACCCATATTCCTGATAGTTCCTCTCCATCATAAGTAAATGCATCTGGAGTATACCAATTTTTAGGTTTTTCCGTTGCAAGATATTTTGCAGTACCTGTATCTTTTTCATCTTTACTTATAAACTTAATATCAATCTCTCCTGGTAAAGCTGCTGTTGGATTACTGTTCAAATACACTCCTCTTTTTCCGTAATAGTTTGTTCCATTCTCACTTGCTATTGTATAACTATATCTCGGTATCCATACCCACATTGTTTCTACATCATCCATATTTATTTCTGTTCCAACTGGAGCGCTTATGTATTCAGCTAACTTATCACTTTTTACAGTAACAGCATTAGCCCATATACCCATATCATAGTTATACCAACCATTACTAGTATCCGTTTTAACCCAATTATAACCATCATGTTTAATTGCAATCATATTACTATCCATATCTGGAGCATTAACTGCATCATTTCCTTGTTCAAAATCAGGGTCATCTACTTGTTGTGTTGCAAATACTTTAAGTTGTCCTAAATATACTTTACCCATCGCTTCATTAGTAGCATTTATATTTAACCATACCTTTAACTCTCCATCAATTACTTCTTTAGAATCTATAACTCCATAACTTATAATTGATGAATCAGAAAGACTTCCTGTAAATGTTCTATCTCCCATTTTAAGTTCATATCTTACATCTCTAGGATCTAACAATTCACAACTTCCTCCATCTGTTGTTTGACAATTAGATAAAGCTTCTTCATCATCTACTAATGAAAGTGTATAATATAATCCTATATTACTTTTATTCTCAAGTGAAAACTGATAAGGTGTACCACTTTTTCCATCATCATCATATGTTGGAATAACATTCACAAGTTGTTAATACTTTCTCATTACCATATTTAATACCATCACTTGTTACTACTAAATCTTTTATTCCTAAATCTATTCCTACTATAGTGGTAGGTGTTACTTTTTCTACTAACAAATCTTCTTCTACTAATACACTAACATAAT
>CASEWH010000087.1 GCA_949291575.1 uncultured bacterium | reverse complement strand
TTAATAAAAGACCAATAACTAGTATTATCTATAATAATAGTAGTTTAGATAATACTATGGAAGAAGTTGAAAAAGTTTTAAAATTATATTTGTAAGGAAGTGATAATATGCATTTACCAGATTTTAAAGTCGCTAGAAGTAGTACAAAAATAGATTATAAAAAAATAGATTATAAAATAGATTCTAAATATCTTAATAAATATAAAGGTAAAAAGTGTTTCTTAAAGACTTATGGATGTCAGATGAATGAACATGATAGTGAGAATATTAAAGGAATATTAGAACTATTAGGCTTTTCTTTTACTGAAGATATTGAAGAAGCTGACTTAGTTTTATTAAATACCTGCTCAATAAGAGAAAATGCTCATAATAAAGCTTTTGGATTACTTGGTAAGGCAAAACATATTAAAGAATCTAAAAGAGATTTAATGATAGGTTTATGTGGTTGTATGGCTCAAGAAGAGATAGTTGTTAATACAATTATGTCAAAATACCCATTTGTAAACTTTGTAATAGGTACACATAATTTCTATCAGTTACCTGAAATATTAGAAAAAAGTGAAGATAAACAACAGATAGAAGTATATTCAAGAGAAGGAGATTTAATAGAGAGCTTACCAGTAGATAGAGCTAGCAAATATAAAGCTTATGTTAATATTATTTATGGTTGTGATAAGTTCTGTACTTATTGTATAGTTCCTTATACTAGAGGAAGGCAAAGAAGTAGAGAAAAAGAAGATATCCTAAAAGAAATAGATAATCTTATTAAGGATGGTTATAAAGAAGTAACTCTACTAGGTCAAAATGTTAATGCTTATGGTAAAGATTTATATGATAATTATTCTCTTGCAGAACTTCTAGAAGATGTTGCCAAGACTAATATACCTAGAATTAGATTTATGACAAGTCATCCTTGGGACTTTACTGATGAAATGATAGAAGTAATTGCCAAGTATCCTAATATTATGCCTAGTATTCATTTACCAGTGCAATCAGGTAGTGATAGAATTCTTAAATTAATGGGAAGACGTTATACTAAAGAAAAATATCTAACTCTATTTCATAAGATGAAAGAAATGATACCTAATTGTACTATATCTACTGATATAATTGTAGGTTTTCCTGGTGAGACAGAAGAAGATTTTGAGGAAACTTTAAACTTAGTTAAAGAATGTAAATACGATAATGCATATACATTTATCTATTCTCCACGTGTTGGTACTCCTGCTGCAAAACTATCTGATAATATTACTAAAGCAGAAAAGGAACAAAGACTTTATAAACTTAATGATATAGTTAATACTTATTTTAAAGAGAATAATGAGAAACTTGTTGGTAAAATAGTACCTGTTCTAGTAGAAGGTATTAGTGATAAAAAGAATGAATACTTTGGTTATAGCGATACTAATAAATTAGTTAATTTTACAGGTGATGATGTAGAGATAGGTAGTATTGTTAATGTAGAGATAATAGAAGCGAAGACATGGAGTTTAGATGGAAAAGTTAGTGAGTAATGAAGAAATAGAAGAAAAAGCTTTAGAGTTAATAAAAGCTATTAAAGAAGAGAAAGACTATAAAGAGTATATAGAATTAAGAAGAAAGATTAAATCTAATAAAGAGATAATGGAAGCGATAGATATAGTTAAATCATTACAAAGATCTTATGTTAAAAGTGCTTACCTTGATAATAATATAAAACAAGAATTAGATAATGAACTAAATAAGTTAGAATCTATTCCTTTATATAAAGAATATCTAATTAAAGAAAAGAAGATAAATAGCATTCTTATAAATATAAGGGAAGGTCTTAATATTATCTTTGAAGATATATTAAATAATAAAATTTCTTAAAAAAGTATGAATTTTGTAAATTGGTCCTAATTTCTAGGGCCAATTTTGCATTTTCTTCTGGTGAATTTATTAAATTGGCCCTTGTTTTTGTAGTGAATTTGCAAAATCCTCTTTTTGCATTAATTTTCCTTCCATGCTAGAGTTGTAGGCATCTGTGCAGATAAATTATTTATTATGGAGGAATTAAATGCAAAAAGAAGAAAATAAAAAAGAATTCTTTACACTTTTATCTGATACAACATTTAAAAGAATGTTTAAAGATGAAGATAGTAGATTCTTTTTTGAAAAGGTAATTAAATATTATTCTAAATTGGATTTAGAGGGGTATGAATTATATGATAATGAGATAAATAGTGGAAATAATGCAAGAGATTATAGGCTTGATATCTTATTAAAAAAAGATAGAGATTTCATTATTGTAGAAATGAATAAAGATGTCTCAGAAAGAGTCTTAATCAAAAATAGAATGTATCTTTTCCTTATTGCCGGCGGTGGCTTAGAAAAAGGAGAAGATTTTGTTAAGATGAAAACTGCATTAATTAACTTTAATAATAGTCTTTATAAGATAAAACCAGATGCAATTAATGTTGATTATACTTTAAGAAATGAAAAATATAATGATGTAATAGATGATATTAAAATACACAATATTTATCTTGAAAGTCTAAAAAATGTAAGATATAATGGAAGTAACGAAGAAGAAACATTTGCAGCGATGATGATAGCAAGTTCATATGAAGAGATGAGAGAGATTGCAAATGGATGTGAGGAGGCGTTATATATCGTGGATAAATTAGAAAGATTAGCTGAAGATGATAAGTTTAGAACAGATTATAATGTAGAGTTAGTTAGAAGAAAAGAGATAAACTCAGCAAGACTTGATGGATATGATGATGGTTATGAGAATGGCTATGATGCTGGTACTAAAGCTAGAGAAAAAGAAATTGCTAAAAATCTTCTTAAAAAAGGAGTATCTTCTAAAATAGTATCTGAAAGTACTGGTTTGAGTGAAGAGGAGATTAATAACTTAATAGAAGAATTAAATAGCTAATAGCAATGAGGAGGCGTTATATATCGTGGAAAAGTTAGAAAGACTAAATGAAGATGATAAGTTTAGAACAGATTATAATGTAGAGTTAGTTAGAAGAAAAGAAATAAATTCTGCAAGACTTGATGGCTATGATGATGGCTATGATGATGGTAAAGCTGAAGGACTTGAAGCTGGTGCTAAAGCAGAAAAAATTTCTATTGCTAAAAATTTTCTTAAAGATGGTATACCTATAGAAGTAGTATCTAAAAATACAGGACTAAGTATAGAAGAACTTGAAGAATTAAAGAAAGAAGCATAACTGTTTCTTTCTTTTCTGATTGTATTGATTTATATACTGGTAAATATATATTCTACCAGTTTTTTGTACTTTTTAATTAGTTGAAGCATAGACTAAATTAGAGGAGGGAAACGCATGGCTTTGTATAAAGAGATAGTAACAAAAGCAGTTATTGGTAAAGGTAAGAAACAATTTACTGATAACTTATCATTACAAGTAACGAATAACCCTAATACAATTCTTGGCTGTTGGGTGATTAATCATAATTTTAGTGGTACTTTTTCAAATGGAACAGTTACCATTAATGGAAGTTATGATATTAATATTTGGTATTCTTATGATAATGATACTAAAACTGAAGTATTAAAAGATACTAAAAACTATACTGAAACTATTAATGTTCAAGGAGTAAACTCAGATACAGAAAACGAAGAAGTAATAATTAGAAGTTTAAGTGGACCAAGTTGTAGTAAAGCAGAAATTGCTGGTAATACTATTAATTGTACTATAGATAAAACTCTAGGTATAGAATTAGTTGGAGATACTAAAGTACGTATCAATACTTTAGATGAAGTTGATGATTGGGAAGAAATAATGGATAGTGATGCTACTATTGATAAGAGAATAGATGAAGAAGTAAATGAAGAATATCTAGATAATCCCACTGAGTAGACTCATTATAATTAATAGTTCATAAAGACTGTTAACAAAAAAAGGTTGACAGTCTTTATCTTTTTATGTATAATTATAACAGTAAAAAGAAAGGAGCGATAATTATGGCAGTTAAATTAAGATTAATGAGAATGGGAGCTAAGAAAAGACCATTCTATCGTATAGTTGCAACAGATTCAAGAAGTAGAAGAGATGGAGAATATCTAGAATTAGTAGGTACTTATAATCCTATAAGTAGTGAAAAAGATGTTAAAATCAATGAAGAAGTTGCTCTTAAATGGTTAAATAATGGAGCAATACCATCTGATACTGTTAGAAGTCTATTTAAAGAGGCAGGTATTATGAAAAAATTTGCTGAATCTAAAGATAAAAAGGAAACAAAATAATGACTTTAGTAGAATTAACAGAAAAGATAATTAAAAATATTGTAAAAGATGAAGATGCTGTATCTGTAAAAGAATTTCCTAGTGAAAATGATAAGGAAATAATTATAGAAGTACTAGTATCAGATTCTGATATCGGTAGAGTTATCGGTAAGAATGGTAGAACTGCTAATGCCATTAGAACTCTAGTACAAGCTAGTAGTGCTTTAAAAGATAACAAATACGTTAAAATTAATATTGATAAGTTTTAGGGGTTACTTAAGGTAATCTCTTTTGTTATTAGGGGGGAAGTATGGATTGTGGTTATGATGTAATTAAAAGTGAATTATTAGATATCTATAGTGATATTAAAAAATATAAATATCTTAAAAAGAATTATTATGATTATAGAAGACTCTTATTAACTTTAAGTGATACTAAGAAAAAAGATAATAATGGTCCTTTAAGATATTTATCTAATGATGAGATTTTATCTTTAGTAAGTAAGTATCTAGATAGTTATTTTAATTGTTATACTAAAGACTTTGCTAAAACACCTATTTTTATGTATGATATTGATACGTTAATAAAATATTCTAATGCAAGTGATGAAGATAAACTTAATGATGAGTTTGAAAATATTTCTCTAACTAAAGAAGAAGCAGAGGACTTACTTATTGTAAAAGGAGTAACAGACTTTGTCTTTAATGATATAAAAGTTATAAACTATAAGAATATTTTAACTTCTTTAGGTATCACTCATGAATATACTCATATAATTTATAATAATAATAGCAACTATAAATATACAGAAGAGTGGTTTATTTTTAGTGAATATTTAGCCTATTATAATGAACTATTATTTAAAGAATATTTAGAGTCTTTAGGCTATAAATCAGATGTTTCTATCGCTATTAACGACAATTTAATTGCAACAAGAGTCCAAATAAAACTCTTTAAATTAATAGATGACTTATATCATGGTAAAAATATTAGTTTAAAAGATTTAAGAATAATAGATACAAGTATGGAATTAGATAACATTCCTTTATATGATTATCCCCATATAATTGCTTATCTAGCAAGTATTACTAAATATGAAGAGACTAAAAATTTATCATTATCTAGTAGAACTAAAGAATTAAATGAATTGTTAAAAGTAAATATTAATAAGAGTGTCATGAGAGAAAATTATCTTGATATTAACGATAGTGATACAGTAAAAAGACTTATAATGAATTTTAATAAATAATTTAAAGCTTATTGTCTAAAAGTAAAAAATATATTATACTTATTATAAGATTGGAGGTAGTGCTAACATGAAAAAACGTGTATTAAGTGCTATTATTATGATATTAATATTTGTACCATTATTACTTATAGGAGGTATTCCTTTTGCAATACTTATGACTTTCCTTGCAGTAGGAGCAATGTATGAGTTAATAACTATAAGAGAAAAGAAAAAAGAGTTTCCCACTTTAATGAAAATAATATCATATTTATTAATCATATTTTCTATAGTTTTAACTTATAACCAAAATCTTTTTAGTTATAAAATGAGTTATCAATTAATAAGTTTTATAGTTCTATTATTTCTTTTACCTATATTACTTAAAGATAAGAAAGAAATGGATTATGATATTAATGATGCTTTATATTTAATAGGTTCACTTCTTTTTATAAATATCTCTTTTAATTTAATATTAGTAATTAGAAATTATAGTCTAAATTATTTAATCTATTTACTACTAATAACAG